>JBILBP010000144.1:0-6734 GCA_044353645.1 Planctomycetota bacterium
GCGGCGATCGGCGTAGCGCTGTCGAGGTGCATGCCGCAAACCACCAGCGGGCAGCCGGCGAGGCGCGCGAGCGGGGCCAGCTGCCCGGATTCGCTGCGCGAGGTGCTGATCACCAGCATCGACGTGCGCCGATCAGACATGCGCCCCTCAGACATGAGCCCCTCAGACATGAGCCACATCATCAGCGGTCAGTGGCGCGAGGTGTTCCACCGCCCGCGTGACGCGCTGTCCCAAGGTCGCCTGCCAGGCCGACACCGGCAGCCCGGCTTCAGCGCGCAAGCCAGTGAGATCGGCGGCGGTGATGACCTCGCCGACGGCGAGCGCGCGCGCCGCGCAGAGGCGCTTACGGACCACGGCGCGGGTCGAGAGCTCGGCGGCCTGCGGCACCTTGCGGCCGTCGCCAAGGGCCTGCTCGGCGGCGCGTACGGCGCGGATCTGCGCCGCGAGTTCGGCGGGCTCCAGACTCATGCGATGGTCGGGGCCAGGGCGCTGGCGATCGGTAGTGAAATGCTTCTCCCAGATATCCATGCCGATGCCGACGGCGGCGACGGCGGCTTCGATGCCGGGGAAATGATCGCTGAGGCCCACCGGCACGCCGAAGGTCCGACGCAAGGTGGCGATGGCGCGGATGTTCATCTGCGCCAAGGGCGCCGGGTAATCGCTAACGCAGTGGAACAACGCCACCCCTGGGCAGCCAGCGGCGCGCAGGGTATCGAGGGCGGTAGCGACCTCGTGCAGCTCGCCCATGCCGGTCGAGAGCAGCAGCGGCAGACCGAGGCGCCCGACGCCATCGAGCAATGGCAGATTGTCGAGTTCGGCCGAGCCGATCTTGAGAAAGGGCAGGCCGAGCCCGGCGAGAAAACGGGCACTGACGATCTCGTCCGGCGTCGACAGGAACTGGATGCCGATGGCGGCGGCGTGATCGCGCAACGGCGCATGCCACGCATACGGCAGCTCGAGCGCCTTGAGCATGGTGAACTGATCAGTGGCCCCGGTGGCGCTCTGCTGATAAGCGGCGGTGGCAGCTCCCGGGCGGCAGATCAGTTCCGTCTGCCAGGTCTGGAATTTGACAGCGTCGGCGCCGGCGGCGGCGGCGGCATCGATGAGGCGCCGCGCCTGGTCGAAATCACCGTCGTGATTGACGCCGGCCTCGGCGATGATGTAGCAGGGATGGCCGGGGCCGATACGGTGCGTGCCGAGGCGCAGCTCCGGCACTGTCACCGTCGCCATCGCCGAAACAAAAGCCTCGGCCATCAGCAGGTCGGTCGGGGTGTCGATATCGATCGCCGGATCGGTGCTGATGACCGTGCGCGTGCGGCCCGGCTGCACGAAGTGCTTGCCGGCGCGGACGTCGGCGACCGCGCCGACGTAGACCGCGCCGCTGAGGCGGTAGGCCGCCGGCAGATCCTGGCGGCGGGTGCCAGCGAGGGCCGACAGCAACGGCTGCAGGACGCCGTCGACGAGCGCATACGACCACACCGGATGATGTTCCGCCGGCGTGACGCTGACCACCGGCACCACGCCGTCGAAGGCGCGCACGCAGTCGGCGATGTGCGCGCCGGTGACCAGCGGACTGGTGGCCTGGACGAGGACAATCGGCGTGCGCGCATCAACCGCGAGCGCGGTGAGGGCATGAGCGACGACTTCCATGCTGCCGGCGCTGTCGCTGGCCAATGCTGCCGGGCGCACATAGGGCGTCTCGGCGCCCCAGCGGCGCCCTTCGGCGAGCAGCTCGGCATCATCGCTATCGACGACCACCCGCCCGCCGCCAAGCAGCGCGCAGGCCGCGCGCGCGGCACGCACCGCGCGGCCGACGAGGCTGATGCCCGCCACCGGCTGGAGGTTTTTGCGCGGGATGCCCTTCGAGCCGCCGCGCACGGGTATGATGATCAGCGGGCTCACGCCGACTCCAGCACGGCGCAGACGCGATCGAGCTGCTCGTCGCTGAGCGACACCGAACACGGCAATGACAAGCCCTCGGCCGCGAGCCGCGCCGCGACGCCCGTGGCATAGCGCGGGAAATCGCGGAACGGCCCCTGGGAGCTGAGCGGCAACCACAGCGGACGGGCGCCGATGCCGGCGGCGGTCAGGCGCTGCAGCAGCTCATCGCGGCGGGGGCCGACCAGGCACGAGGTCAGCCAGCGGCTGGGCGTGGTCCGCGGCAGCACCGGGTGATAGGTCCAGCCCTTGGCGGCGCACAGCCGCGCATAGCGATCGGCGATATGCTGTTTGCGCGCCAGGAAGTGTGCGATCTGTTCGAGCTGCGCGACGCCCATGGCGGCGGCGAGGTTGGTCAGGCGATAGTTGAAACCGACCTCGTCGTGGACGAAGGCCAGGCCCGGCAGCTTGGCCTGGGTGCTGAGATGCTTGAGGCGCTTGGCCAGGCCCGCGTCGGCCGTGGTGAGCATGCCGCCACCGCCGGTGGTGATCAGCTTGTTGCCATTGAAGGAGAAGATCCCGATGCGGCCGACAGTGCCGACATGGCGGCCGGCGACCTGGGGATGCGGATAATCCGCGTCATAGCGCGCCCCGAGGGCCTCGGCGGCATCTTCGATGAGCGGGATGCTGTAGTGCGCGCAGGCCTCGACGATCGGCCCGAGGTCAGCCGGCTGGCCGAGGATGTGCACCGCCAGCACCGCCTTTGGGAGCTGGTTCTTGCCGGCCAAATCAGCGAGGGCCTCGACGGTGCGCTGCGGATCGAGATTCCAGCTGCCGGCTTCGCTATCGACGAATACCGGCACGGCCCCGAGGTAGCGCACCGGATTGGCGGTGGCGATGAAGGTGAAGTCGCTGACCAGCACCGTGTCGCCGGCCCCGACGCCGCTGACATACAGGGCGAGATGGATGGCGGCGGTACCGTTGACGCAGGCCACCGCATACGGGCTACCGGTGTAGGCGGCGAATTCACGCTCGAAGCGTTCGACGTAGACGCCGACGCTGCTGACGAAGTTGGTGGTCAGGCAGTCGTCGATATAACGCCGTTCGTTGCCGCGCAGGTAGGGTTCGCACAGCGGAATCGTCGCGGGCGAAGCTGGCGAGGCCGGCGAGACAGGCGAGGGAGAGAGAGTGCTCATGCTCACATCTTCGAGTCGAGCGAGCGACCCGTTTCCTGATGACGCAGTCCGGGGACCACCGCCGCCAAGGCCTCAGCGAGAGCCTCCTTGCTTGGCGTGACCCCACTGGTGCAGGCATTATCGACCAGGGTGAGGAAGGCGCTAAATGCCGGCAGATCGACGCTGCTACCAGCGATCGCCTGCACACCGATGAGGCCGGCCACCGAGCTCACGTGCTCGTCCTTGCCGACGAATTCCTCGATGTCTTTCTCGCCGCTGGTATCCGAGCGCGTGACCAGCACCGGCCAGCGACCGCGAGCGTATTCCTCGGCCACCGCCAGGCGCGCGCGGGCCTCGTCCTCGTACCACGCCGGGGCTAGACCGAAGGCCTTCAAGGTCTGCTCGGCGATGGCGGTGAAGGTCACCAGATCATTCTCGGGCGACAGCGTCGGCACCAGCAGATGCCGATGCGGACAGCAGAATGCCGCCAACAGGCAGAGCTGGCCGGCCTCGCGCGGGCTCACCAGATAGCGGCGGATATCGCCGGGTGCGGCCAGGGGCTGCTGCTTTTCCAGGCGCTGGAGAAAGCTCCACGGCAGGCTGCCATCGGAGAAGGCGACGTTGGCGAAGCGCGTGGTGCTGATGTGGGCGACGGGCGGAGCCTCGCGGCCGGCGGACAAAGAGCCACCGGCCGACAAAGAGCCACCGGCCGACAAAGAGCCGCCATCAAGCAGCGACGGCGGAGCGCCGGGCTGGGCGTGCGCCCAGAGCAGCAGCTCCATGGCGCGCTTACTCGCGCCCATGAGGCTCACGGGATTGGCGGCCTTATCGGTAGATACCAGGAAGATGCCAACGCGCTGCCCATGTCCCTGACGGCGGCAGGTGGCCAGGAAGCGATCGCCCTTGAGCAGGTTCACTTCCAACATGCGGCAGAGGCTGAACTGGTCGCGCTCGCTACGCACATGTTTCAAGGCCGCGAAGCTGAGGACGATATCGAATGGTCCGTGCGCCGCCGCCTGTGCCGCCAACCAGCCGGCGGCAAGGGCGCTGCCGTAATCCAAGGGCTGCACCAGGAACTCGCCGGTGAACGGCTCGGGCTGCGAACGCACGGTGCGGATCAGCTCGGCGAGGTTGTTCTCGGAAGGGTCAAGGACCGCCACCGCCGCCGGCGCGAAGGCCAGCAGCTCGAGGATCGTCGCCGAGCCGATCGATCCCGCCCCGCCGGCGACCAGGACCCGGCGCCCGTTGATGCTCTCGCGCAGGCGATCGATGCTGGCATCGATGTCGGCTGCAAAAAAGGATTCATCGCGTCCGGTGACGGCTTGAGCAATGCGTTCGATGCGAGGAGTCAGACACAGGGACATGGCATCTACACGGGGATTACAAAATATGACAGGAGTAATCGCAAGACACACGCTCGACGGACATCATCTACCCACCTGGAAAGCTCAAACGGCGCCGCTAAGCGCGTCCTAGGTTACGCTAGGCACCTCAAAAGCAACGGCACCACACGTCCTTTTTTTAGGCGTTAGTTGCCCTCGCGAGCTGCAAAATTTCCCGTACTCGGGCGCTGATCAGACGGGTTGCGGCGCCCACTGGCGGCAACTCCGCCCGTGGACCGCGACCAGCAAGGGCCTCGACCAGGGCCGGAGCAAGAGCTGCGAAATCGGTGACGCCACGCGCCAAACCCATGCTCGCATACGGGCAATACGGGGTGTTCTCGCTGGCGTCCCAGGTCACCAGCGGAACCCCCAGCAAGGCCGCCTCAAGCCCAACAGTCGAGGTCATGGTCACCACCGCATCGCTCGCCGCGAGCAGGGTATGGAGGTCATCGGCGCGGGTGCTGAGCGTGAGCTGGGCGCTCGCCGGCGGGAGGGCGTAGACATCGCTGGGATGCGGACGGATGACGAGGTGCCAATCGGGATGCGCGGCGAGGGCCGCGATCAAGCTCGCCTCGATGCGTCGGGGGAGCTGCGGAGCGGATGGCTCGGGCTGGCTGGCCCAGGTGATGACGCGCGCCGCATCCCAGCCCCGCTGCTGTCGCAGCCCACGGCCACGTACGCGCAAACCGGGCTCGGCCAGACCATCGAAGACCGGATTGCCGGTGACGCAGACCTGCGTCGCGGGTCGTCCGCCGGCGAGAATGCGCTCGCGCACCGCCTCGGTGAGGACGCAGATGACATCGCCATAGGCAGGGTCCACGAGGCGTTCCTGCTCGGACAGGCCGAACAGATCCACGACCACCACCGCGGGAATGCTGGCGGCACGGGCGGCGATCACCGCCGCCCATTCGGCGCGCGGCGCACTCGTCACCAGCAGCGCATCCGGACGGATGCTGGCGAGGATCCGCGCCAGCGACGCCACCGGCAGAAACGCCTGGCGGCCCTCGCGTGCAAAAAGCTGGGCGGCCCCAACCGCTCCCTGCGCGTCCTCCAGGTCGCGGTAACTAGCGCCCAAATAGGCGATGCTCTCGGCCGAATTCACCTGCGGATGCGGCGGATTCAATGCCGCCAGCCGCCGCCCATGCGCCTCGGCGCGGGCATCGCAGACTTCCTGGAAATCCTGGAAACCGCGATAGGGAATGCCGCGTTGCGCGCAGAGGGCGGCAGCCGTGGTCAGGGCCACGACTTCGACGCGCACGTCGCGGCTGCTCCGTAGCTGTTCAATGACCGGCAATAAACAGGCCATATGGCCGCCGCCATAGGCAATCACGAGGACCGTTTTCACAGGGAACACACGCTATGTCGTAGAGGCCGGCGAACCAGCACAGCGCGGCCTTAACACTAGTCATCAATTGCGAATCACTTCCGAGTCCGATAGTCAGTTCAAATGCCCCTCATACGAATACTTTTTATTCTCGGTGTTGTTATTCAGGTGCCGTCGTGGGCCGCGGAAGCCCTGCATGGCGGCGGGCGGGCGGTGACCATCGCTGAGATCCTTCCCGGTCGTTTCCGCCAGGAACTCGAAACGCTCCCGCCGGCGGCGCGCGCGAATGCGCTTGCGTGGCTCTCGCGCATTCATTTTCATGACCATGATGTACCCGATCTGCACACTGATCGCCATGGCGGGATCTATTTTTCCTGCCGCAACAGCGCGCCGGCACCAACGGCCGCCCGACCCCGGGCCGCTGCCGCTCTGACCTCCACGGCCCGCGCGGCCGTGCTGATCGCTAGTCAGCCGAGCTACCACAGCAAACCCGGGGCGGTGAATCGCATCTATCTCGATTTCAATGGCGCCACGGTCACCAACACCGCCTGGAATAATGGCACGGTTGCCAATCCGCTGATCTGCCCGCCCTTTGATCTTGACGATGAACCGACGACCTTCAATGACGCCGAACAGACCGTCATCCTCGGAGTCTGGCAACGTGTCGCTGAAGATTACGCCCCCTTCAATGTCGATGTGACCACCGACTCGGCGGCGATGGAGGGCTCGCTAAATAATGACACCGGCCACGTGGTGATCACCAAGGACTCGATCGGTGTCGCTCCCGGTAGGGGCGGCATCGCCTATATCGGTGCTTTCGGTCGGCCCGATTATGCCTCAACCTACTCTCCAGCCTTCGTCCTCTACGACAATTTAGCGAGCAATGAGAGCTATATCGCCGAGGCCTGCGCCCATGAGATGGGCCATAACGTCGGCCTATCGCACGATGCCACCAACAATCAGCCCTCGGGGTAT
>JBILBP010000145.1:0-6728 GCA_044353645.1 Planctomycetota bacterium
GGCTTGCGGCCCCGCTTGCCGACCATCGCCTGTAGCTCGGCCTGCGTATAACGACCGATCAGGGGGACCAGTGCGGCCGAGCTGGCAAGCGCACCAGAAAATTTTACCGAGGCATCATCGACGAGGCTCGGAGACGGAGTGATCGACATAGTGCCTCTAGTGAAAGCGGCTTATGCGGCCTCGCAAGGAACAGTCAGCTCCTTGCGCCAGCTTATTCTTGAGCCGAGATCGGCCTGAATTCAAGTACCACGGCATTAATGCAATAGCGCAGCCGGGTTGGCGGCGGGCCATCATTGAAGACATGGCCGAGGTGGCCCTGACAGCGCGCGCAGGTGACTTCGGTGCGTTCCATGCCGTGGCTGTTGTCGGCGACTTCGGCGATGCGCCCAGGCAAGGGCTGGAAGAAGCTCGGCCAGCCGCTGCCGGAGTCGAATTTGGTTTCACTGGTGAACAGTTCGGCACCACACCCGACGCAGGCATACACGCCCTTGCCGTGATCCTTGATGGCGGTGTAACCGCCGCAGAACGCCGGCTCGGTGCCCTGGCGCCGCAACACCCGATATTGCTCGAGGGTCAGACGCTTCTTCCAATCAGCGTCGCTCAGCGTGAGGATTTCAGCCATGGTCAGCTCCGGTCGAGGTGTGCTATGGGGGAGGTCGGCGGCAGACCCGCAGACTGCCGTGGCAGCCACGAACGACAACGCCAAGAGCGTGGCGCGCACGCCGGAGAGGAAGATCAGACGCATAATGAGGCCCTCGCTTGGCAGTTCGGAAGCTGTTTCCGGGTGTTTGACTTTATGCGAGGTTTTCCTGGCGCTCGGACTGCATCGGTTCCTTGCCGATGATACGCGGATCGTCCTTGGCGACCAATTGCAGATCGAAGGTCTCGCGCGTGCCGAGGCGCAACGAACACGGGCCGTTGCCCAGATCGACGGTGATGCGCCCGCTGAGGATTTCGCCACCAATGTAGGTGCCATTTGACGACAGATCCTCGATATCGACCTTGCCGCCGGCGACGAACAGGCGCACATGGCGGCGGCTGACGGTATTCAAGTCGTGATCGTTATCACGCACCGACGCCGAGGAACGCAGGTAATTGGCGGCTCGACGCATGCTCACGGGGCAAGATCGGCTGCGGCCGATGACGATTTCTACGCCTTCTGCAAGGACGTAGGTTTCACCCTCGGACATGCCCGCTGTTCCGAGCAGTATGGCGACGTGTTCTGCCTCAGGCATGACAACTCCGTTCAGCTTCCGTGACCCGCGATAAGCGGTAGGTGTAGTGTCGTGACATCTGAACACAACCCGGTGGGCGATTGGACCTTTGGTCCGGAATCCCGATTGCACAGCAATCGCGACTACGGTCGCGTGTTTCATCGTCAACAAAAGGCGGCGGGTAAGCACACCGTCGTCTTGCTTACCCCACGTCCACGGCAAAGCGGAAGCGGCGCCCCCCAGCCCGGGCGACTGGGCATCATGATCGGCGCCAAGGCGGTGAAAACCGCAGTCCGTCGACATCAACTGAAGCGCTGGCTGCGCGAACTCTTCCGCACCCAATTGAAGGAACTGCTCTGCGGTTACGACTGCGTGGTGCTTTTCCGCAACGATCCGCCGGCAGATGGTCGAAGCGGCCTGGTAAGCGAAGTCGCGACCCTCGCCGGCAAGGCCCTGCTGGCCAAGGCCCAGCCCGGGCAACGCGGCGGACGGCGGCGCTGATGCTGAAAAAAAACCTGATCCTCGCGATCCGCGGTTACAAGCGCTTCATCTCGCCGCTGCTACCGCCGGCGTGCCGTTATCTCCCGACCTGCAGCGACTATGCTGCCGAGGCCATCCATACCCATGGCGTCTGGCGCGGCCTGTGGCTGGGCGGCAAGCGTCTGTGCCGCTGTCACCCGTGGGCTGGCAGCGGCTGGGATCCCGTGCCGCCCGCCAAAAAATGAGCGGTCAGCGCGCCGCCGGACTTATTGACGGTACTTTTCGAGTTCCTTGACGGCTTGAGCCAGCGGGGCGTCGCCCAAGGCGTCAAGCGCGTCAGTGGCTTCCGGCAAGACCCACATCCACAAGCAGGCGGCTTTGACCTGCTGGCTATTCTCGATTCCCTGGTCCTTGATCGCCTCATCGAGGAGTTCTGCCCACGGCATGCCCACGTTGGCACGGGCGATCTTCTGTTCCGGGCCAGGTTCGCCGCCAGCCTGCACGATATAGAAGACCTCGGTGCGCGACAGGCGATTGAGCACGACCTCGGTGGTGGTGCCGTTGATGACCACCGTGGTATGCGGCTGGGCCGCACCGATGTACGCACGTAAGCAACCTTCACCCTTCTGCGCCAATTCCCCGATGTCAGCCAGGACCAGGGCCAGGGCTTGGACCTTGGCGTCTTCAAAGGTCGTGGAGGCTTGGGTGACGACGCCTTTGACTCCGTCATTGCTCCGCGTCGAACGCAGTTTGTCGAGCTGCCGAGCCAGGTCGCGCCAGTGATCGGCGTCGTTCTTGACCACCGGGGTCAGGTCTTTGCGCTGGGCTTCGATGGTCTCGCGCAGCCAGGTCTGATCGGCGTCCGGCCAAGCTTTGAAGGCGGGATCGTCGAGCACGGTAGCTAGCTCCGCGAGCGTGGCATTGGCGATCCGTGCCCCAGCAACCTTGCGCGCCTCGATCAAAGCCGTCGCCAACCGATTGCTTGCAGCGAGGGTGGTCGGCGCCATCGAATCAGCCGTTTTCAGCATTTCTTGCGCGTCTTTGAAGCGGGCCTCGCGCAGTGCCTGATCGAAGTCCGGCAACGGCGAGACGGTCGGCGTTGGCGGCAAGGCTGCTAGCACCGGAGGCGGCACCGGCGGGCTTACGATGGGCGTGACGACCATCAGCTTGGTGGCCGCTGGAACCGTGGCCGCTGGAACCGTGGCCGCTGGAACCGTGGGCGCTGGTTCAGGCGTACTACCGTGCGTCATCAAGAGCACGAAAGCGAGGACTGCCGCCGCCCCGCCCAGCCCATACCAGCCCCACATCGGCATCTGGAAGCCGAGCTTCTGCCGGGCCAACTGGGTCAAGGTGATGCCGCGGGTGGCAGCCTCGACCGCCTCGACGAGATCTTCGGCGTTGGCGAAACGTTCATCGGGCCGTTTCTGCATCAACCGTTTGGCCAATTCCGCCCAGGCCGGATCGGCTTCAGGATAACGTTCACCGGCATCGGGCACCGGCTCGACGACGTGGGCTTTGAGGATGCTCTTGGCATCCAGGCCACGATACGGCGCATCGCCGGTGAGCAGGTGGAACAGCGTTGCGCCCAGCGAATATTGATCGGAACGATGATCGACCGGCAGCGCCCGGGCCTGTTCTGGCGACAAGTACAAGGGCGTGCCCATGACCTTAGCGCGGCCGTGCTCATCGCGCTCGGGCTGGTGATCGTCGCCGTTCTGGCTCTGGATCGCCAAGCCGAGATCGGCGACCTTCACCGCCCCAGTGCGGGTGATCATGATGTTGTCGGGCTTGATGTCGCGGTGCACGATGCCGACCTTGGCCGCAAACGACAAGGCCTGGGCGACGCCGAGCATGATCGGCGCGATCTGCGCCGGCGTCAGGCGTTTATCACGGTTCAACAGGTCCTGGACGGATTCGCCGGCGATGAATTCCATCGAGAAGAAATGCACCGCGCTGCCATCGGCCAGAGTCGCCGTGCTGACGTCGTGGACATGCACGACATTGGGATGGTTGAGACGCCCGGCAGCGCGGGCTTCATCGACGAAACGCTGGGCGAACGACGGATCCTTGAGCGCTAGGCGCGGCGAGAGGATCTTCAGCGCGACTTCGCGATCCATGCTCAACTGGCGTGCCCGATAGACCTCGCCCATGCCCCCCTTACCGATAAGGCCAATGACCTCGTAGCCCCCGAAGCGCTGCCCGGGAGAGAACAGCGGCGGGATCTCCGCTTTCACGGATCGGGAGTCGCGGGATGGCGTAGCGGCGGACATGCGAGCTACGCTGTACGTTGGAAACCCCGCGTGGGCAAGCCTGTCGCTTCCCGCGGGCACCCCGGTGTCATGCGACGGTCAGTGCGCCGGGCCACGGGCGGGCCGCTTATTATAAATACAATAACGCAACCTCCGGAGTTTATTTCCAGATGCCGGTGAAAACCGTCACTGCCGGTCCGGTCATGCGCACGGCGGCATCATCGCGTGGCCAGGCGATGCGCAGGTCGCCACCATTGAGGCGGACGGTGGCTTCGCGACCGGGAATGACCCCGGCAAGGATCGCCGCCACCGTCACCGCACAGGCGCCCGTGCCGCAGGCCTGGGTTTCGCCGGCCCCGCGCTCCCAGGTGCGCTGGCGCAAGACCGGTAGTCCGGCCTCATCTGCCAAACGGACGACAAACTCGACATTGGTGCGCCGAGGAAACTTGCCGTGACGCTCGAGTACGGCGCCGATCTTGGCCACCGCGAAGGTTTCCGGATCGTCGACGAAGATCACCGCATGCGGGTTGCCCATGCCCACCGCCCATAAGGAGTAGGGCTGCTTGTCGATGCTCAGCCGCAAGCGCAGTTTCGGGCCCGGCCCGGGATGGAGCACTGGCACCTCCGCCGGAGTCAGGCGCGGACGCCCCATCATCACCGAAGCCCCGATGACCTCCTTGCGCGTCCCGAAGAGCAGCTCGACCGCCAACAGCCCGGCGCCGGTGGCGCAGCGGATCGTCGAGTTCTTCACGCGCTTATGGTCATAGGCGAGCTTGGCCGCGCAGCGGATGCCGTTGCCGCACATCTCCGACTGGCTGCCATCGGCATTGTACATGGTCATGCGCATGTCCGCGCCCGCCGCCGGGCCGATCACGATCAAGCCATCGGAGCCCACGCCGGTGTGGCGATCGCTGACGCGCCGCGCCAGCTCGGGGACATTCGCAGGCAGGTCTTCATCCCAGGCATCGACGTAGACGTAGTCGTTGCCGCAACCGTGCATTTTCGTGAAGCGCATGTGTCCCAGCATAGACCACCTGCAACCAGCGCCATGCGCGACTAGCCGGGCTTTTCTCGTCCATGGCAGCCGGCAGGCTACGCGTCTATGACCTTGCCCGCTGAGCATGCTGCCGCCTGTCTTAATTGGCTCGCTGATCGCGACGCCGCGAACGTCGCTCGCGAACTGGCCGATCCCCGGCATCCGACCTTCGCGTACATCGAGGCTCTTGCCGAGGCCGCTGACAGCGCGGATGAGAGCCTGCGCGGGGCTGGCTTGAGCGCGCTTTTCGGCGGGCTCGTCGAGCCCTTGAACGATGGCTTCACGCCCGCCGGCCGGGCCGGCTATGCGCGCTGGTTCGCGCGCCTCTGCTGGCACATCGGCCAGCGCGACGAGCGTCTGCGCCAGCAGCTGGCGGCCTTCGGCATCCACGACGAGGCTGCCTTGCAGGCGCGCTATCAGGCCGCCCGCCATACCCCGCCCGAGGCATCGTTGCCGGCGCCGGCAGAGGCGCGGCGGGTGGTGATCCTGTCGCGCGTGACCATCGGCGCCGATCTCCTGCTGACCACGGTCGTGCTCCAGCGCCTGCGCCAGGCCTATCCCACGGCGGAGCTAGTGGTGCTCGGCGACGCCAAGCTCCAGGCTCTTATCGGCGGCTTCGCCAACGTCCGCGTGCGGGCGCTCGCCTATGGTCGGCGCGGCCCCCTGCGCGAACGCCTGGCAAGCTGGCTGGCGGTGGTCGAGGCCGTCGACGCCGAGGCCCCGGATCTGGTGATCGCGCCCGATTCGCGCCTCGATCAATTAGGCATCCTGCCGGTGATCGCCGATCCGACGCGCTACCTGCTGTGGGAAAACCTCATCGCCGACGGCCAGCAGCAGAGCTTGGCGCGGGCGCTCGATGGCTTCCTCTGCCAGCGCCTGGGTTTGCCGACGGTCCCTTTCTGCCCGCCACGTACCGTCCTCGATGCCCCGACGCAGGCGCTCAGCCAATGCTTGGCGGCGGCCTTCGGCCCGGCCCCGCTGGCGGCGGTCAAGCTCGATCACGGCGGCAATCCCGCCAAGGCCCTGCCACGCGCGGCGGAGGTGCAGCTCCTGCAACACCTCCGCGCCCAGGGCTGGCGCGTTTTGCTCGATCGTGGCTTCGGGGCCACGGAACTGGCCAGCAGCGACGAACTGCTGGCAGCGGTGGGCTGGAGCGCGACCGATCTCGACGACAGCCCCCAGGGCCTGGGGCTGGCCGTCAGCACGCTCAGCCCCGGCCAGCTCGGCAGCGCGGCGGTGATCCGCTTCCACGGTTCGATCGGCGGCTGGGCGGCGGCCTGCGCTGCCTGTCGCGTAGCCATCAGCTACGACAGCGTCGGTCATCATCTCGCCGCCGGGCTAGGCGTGCCGGTGATCACGGCATTTACCGGTCACCACGACCCGCGTTTTGCGGTGGCATGGAAACCGCACGGGCCGGGCGCGGTGACCCTGGTCGAAATTCCGACCGCAGTCAAAGCCGACCCACAGCAGTGGCAACGCTTGCTGGCGGCGATTCCCGCCGCTGCTTCTACGATCCGCCGCCACGACCATGCCTAGCTCCTGGGCGTGCCGGCCGGCAGCCATGCTGTTGCTGCTGAGCGCACTTCCGGGAGCTGAACCCATGCCACCCAATCGCGCCTGGGACATGACCGTGACCGTCGACGGGCAGCCGCTCGAGGTGCGCGTGCGCGCCCCGCTGCTCGCCGATGGTCCGTGCCCGGTGATCCTCTTCAGCCACGGCTTGGGCGGCTCGCGTGAAGGCTACTGGCC
>JBILBP010000146.1:0-6693 GCA_044353645.1 Planctomycetota bacterium
CTGCTGAATGTTGGTCCGCGCGCCGATGGTTCCATCCCAGAGGGCGACACGCGCTTGCTGCTCGCCATCGGTCGCTGGCTAGCCTGCAATGGAGAGTCCATCTACGGCACTCGTCCATGGACGGTGTATGGCGAAGGACCCGCCTCGGTTCCTCCCGCTACCGCCGGCATCAGCATCGCAGGGCTGCCGCCGGTGCCTGCAGGCGCCTCCTACGATCATCTGCGAGCCCCCTTCACGGCCGCCGACATCCGCTTTACCACGATAGGTGAAAACCTGTATGCGACCGTCCTGGGCTGGCCGACGGATGGTCAGGTGCTCATCCGTTCGCTTGCCAGTCATCTCACGCTTCGGCTTGCCCCAATCACCGAGGTGACCCTGCTCGGGTATGGCCCAGTCGCTTGGCGATCGGCTTTGGATGGGCTCCATATCGACATGCCGGAGAATCAGACCGGGGAATATGCCTGGGTTTTCAAAATCAGCTGAGCACGTGCAAAACGCGGCGGAAGTGTGAATACTACTTGATTTGCGAAATGTTAACAACAGGCTTCTCAAGCAGAGGTTCCCCATATGCCGCCATCGCCTGACTTGGAACCTGTCACATCAACACCATCCGCCGCACAAGCTCAGGAAGTGGTATCGCCGGAGCACCTCAAGTCAGATGCAAAAAAGTCAGATGCAAAAAAGTCAGATGCAAAAAAGTCAGATGCAAAAAAGTCAGACAAGAAAATGTGGCACGCAGGCACGTTATCCTACACCACCGCAGGACTCGTCGGCCTATTTTCACTACTCCTACTAGGAGATTTCGCGTGGTCGCTTAAAGAGCGATCGGTGGGCGATGTCTTCAAGGCCGTACTGAAAGAATATAGCAGTAACGCCACCTTGCTTGCCAGCCTCACCGGCGCCCTGCCAGCCCTGATCACCATGACCATCGGCCCAATGATTGGCGGCTGGAGTGATGGCTATCGCAGCCGTTACGGCCGGCGTGTCCCCTTTCTTGCCGCTACCGCCCCTATCATAGGCTTGAGTATGATCGGCCTCGCTTACTGCGAGGCGATCGGAGACCTACTCAACCGTCTGTTGGGCGGAGCTGCTGACGAGCGAGGAGTTGCAGTTATCGTCACGATGGCGGTGTTCTGGACTATTTTTGAAGTGTCGACCATCATCGGCAATGCCATCTTCATCGCCCTCATCAACGACACCGTCCCTCGTCAGGTGATCGGTAGATTCTTCGGTGTATTCCGCATCTTCAGCCTGGCGGTCGGAGCCGGCTTCTTCTGGTGCTTCTTCGATAACGGACTGCTCAGCATCTTCCGACCGTTGCTCCTGTGCATCGCCGGGGCCTACGTGGTTGGCTTCCTTCTGCTTTGCTACCTGGTCCGTGAAGGTACCTATCCGGAACCTTTGCCAAAAGTTAAACTTCCGGTTGGCACACGCATACATAGCTATGTTCGCAGCATCTTCACGGTGCGCTTCTTTACCCTGCTCTTCATCGTCTGGGGTGTGGCATCGATCTCCTTCATGCCGATCAACATCAATAGCTTCAATGCCAAAGACCAGTTTCAGGTCGACAAGTCTGGCTATGGCCAGGCCCTGGCAATCACCTACATCATCTCGATGTGCTTGGCCTATCCTCTGGGCTGGCTATCTGATCGCTTCCATCCCCTGCGCATGGGACTGATCACCCTCGCACTGTACGCTATGGTCATGTTCAGCGCCTGGTTCCTGGTCACCGACCCCCGCTCATTCACCGTCTTCTTCATCGCCCACGGCGTCCTCTCAGGTTCTTTTTTCACCAGCACGGCAGCCATGCTTCTGCTACTCCTACCACGAGCCCACTTCTCAGCCTATGCCGCAGCCTCAGCTGCCCTGACGGCGGTTATGACGATGACCGTGAGCCTGAGCCTCGGCGGGATCCTCGACCTTTCCGGTCGCGATTTTCGCATCATCTTCTTGATCGGAGCCCTGCTTTCCGCCACTGCCGTACTCGGCTGGCTGTGGTTGATTCGCGACTTCAACCGACTTGGCGGCATCAAAACATATGTCCCTCCTGGGACCTCGGCGAATGACGTAGATATGCCAGCCGCCGTCTCCCATTGATCGTCCCAGCAGAAGCGTCATGGACAGCAGAGAGACATCTATGATCGCCCCATCATTCCAGCCACTTCATCCATCTTGCCACTTCATCCATCTTGCCACCGAAAGTAATGCCATGCTCAGATACACCGCCCTGGTTCTTAGCGCCACCATCACGCTTCTACTCCTACCTCTCACCGGGATGGCAATGGAACTGATCAAGGGTGGCGACTTCACCCAGGAGATCGACCCCATCCTCTCGGCCTGGCAGGTCAAGCCGGACGAACGTTCACGCATCACTCAGAACACCGAAAACCAGACCAGCTACATTACGCTGACCTCTAGCGCACCAGAAAGCACACTGATGCGGCAGACCATCGCCGTCCCGCCCGGAACCAAGACCCTCCACCTACACATCAAGGCCCGAATCAGCGGAGTCATACGTGGTGAGAAGTGGTATTGTGTCCCGCGACTTGCCATCCAATGGGTCGGTGACAAGGAACATTCCAAGCAGTTCGTGATCGATTACCGCAAGGATTCCGACTGGAATGAACAGCGCCATACCATCGCGGTTCCCGATGAATTCACCAGCTTCGAGCTGGTCCTCGGTACCCCCAAGGGGACCGGCGTGATGGATGTCGCGAAACTATCTCTGCAGACCGAGTAGCCCCACCGTCGGAGAACCCGTCCCACTCAATCTTCATCTCTGAACGAGAAGCCTCGATGCCCACTCAGCCACCTCTCAGTACCGCCACGCCCGCACTCATCCTCGATGGAACCTGGCTGTTCCATGTGTACGGGCAGGTACGTGGCAACACCGCCAGTCTGGCCCTGCGTCTACGCTTGGACGTCGCCCCTCCTCATAACATCCCCGCAGCCCTGCTCACCGGCGATCTCGACCGCCCGGGCGTTCTCAGCCTTCTCGTCCATGCCGACGGCAGGGTCTGCTTGGTCATCCGTGATCAGGTCGAACGCCTGATGTCGTCGAAGTCGCTGCCACTAGGGATGTGGAGCACGGTGACCCTGCGCTACGATCGCAAGGCCGGCCGCGTCGCGCTGACCGTTGCCGGAAGCACCACGTTCATTGAAGGATTCGCGGCTGAGGTCGGCATCGATCTCGATACCATCACCATCGGTGGCGAAAGACTGCTGCCACATAGCAGTGCGTTTCACGGCCAACTGGCGGAGGTCCGGCTTGGAGATCGCTGGTGGAGTGACGACGAGGCTGCACGTCCATTCGAACTCCCAGTCGACCAGTCCTGTAGCGGCTGGTGGCGCCTAGAGCATTTGCGCCGGGCTCAACGTGCGCATCGCTGGTCGGTTCCCTCGTTATGTGGGGACAACACCGAGGCGGCAGCCAACATCCGTCTCGATAGCATCGATGGCGGCGGCGGCAGCATCGGAACGATCGGGGCCTTTGTCCTGCCCGCCAACCTCAGCCAACCAGAACCGGTCACCGCCATCGACCGAGCCGCCCTCGCGCGTCTCGGCTTCACCGACCCGCAGCGCAGCAGCCTCCAGACCGTGCCCGCGTGGTCCTGGGAGGCCGGCCTCCCGACCGGCAATGGCGAACACGGGGCATTGATCCTTGGTCGGCCCTGTGACGAGGTGGTAGTAATCAACCGCGCCGGCCTCTATCTACCATTACACCAACCAATCGCTCCGCCGTCCCAGGCTCAACTGTTGCCGCACATCCGTTCATTGTTGACGTCTGGGGAATTCCAGCGCGCAGCTGACCTGGTTGTCGAACGATCACATCAAGAAGGCTACACCACCGAGAAGCGCTGGACCGACCCGTTCATTCCGGCCGCATTCCTACGTATCGACCATCCCTTTTCCGGAAACTGCAGCAGCTATCTGCGCGGTACCGACTACACCGATGGAACGGTCGCGGTGTGCTGGCATGACCTTCATGGCGAATATCGCCGACGGACCATGGTCTCCCGGGCTGATGATGTCATCGCCATCGACATCAGTGGATTAACTGGCCAAATCGCATGTCGGCTTTCCCTGCTCTGCCACGACCCAGAAACCGCCCTTGATGGTCCAGTCCCTTCGGCTCCCGTAGGGCCATCGAACCAGACTGCCGAGCCCGGATGGTTGTTCTGCCGCCAGGAATATAAGCATTCTTGGTCCGGCAGTATCCGTGCTGCGGTGACGGTGGCGCGGGTCATCACCGATGGCGATAGCCAACTTATCGATGACCAACTGTCGATAACAGGTGCAAGCCGGGTGCTGGTACTGATTCGGACGATGATTCAGCACCAGGACGAGTCCGTATCAGATCTTTCGGCGCGGATCCGAACAAAACTAACCGCTCTGCCCGCCGCGCCGGAAACACTCTGGTCGCGGCATCGTGCCATCCATGCCCCGCTTTTTGCACGCTGTCAATTCAGCCTGGGAGCAACCGACGAAGAGCACCTCTGCACCACCGCAGAATTGCATGCCGATCTGCAGGTCGGGTCTGCTTCACGACCCCTGATCGAGAAAACCTTCTATGCCTGTCGACATCTAGCGCTGTGCAGCAGCGGCCAACATTTTCCGCCGAATCTGCAGGGGATCTGGGGCGGCTCATGGCGCGCCTCGTGGTCTGGCGACTACACCCAAAATGGCAACCTGCAGACCGCCGTCGCCGGCCATCTGGCAGGGAGCATGCCGGAAGCGATGGAAGGGTTCTTTGCTTATCAAGAGTCGCTGCTACCGCACTATCGTGAGAACGCCCGCGTATTGTTTGGCGCCCGCGGTATCCAGGTTCCATCGCGAACCAGCACACACGGTAAAATTAACCATTTCGACGGCACCTGGCCAATGACCTTTTGGACCGCCGGTGCGGCATGGAATGCGCACTTTTTCTTTGATCGCTGGCTGCATACCGGCGATGATGAATTCCTTGTCCGTCGGGCCCTGCCATTCATGCGTGATGCGGCGCTGTTCTACGAGGACTTCCTCGCCGGCCTCGGAACCGCCAGTTTCAAGCCGTCCTACTCGCCGGAGAACGACTCGCCAGCCACTGGCTCGCAATCGACCATCGATGCAGCGATGGATGTCTGCGCTGCCCGACAACTCCTTGAAGATCTGTTGTCGCTTACCGACACCGGATTGATTACCGCAGACGAAGTCCTCCGCTGGCGCAACCTGCGTGGCCGCCTTCCCGCCTTACGCATCAACGACGACGGAGCTTTGGCTGAATGGGGTGATCCCCGACTCACAGATCGCCATGAACATCGCCATGCTTCACAGCTCTACGCCTTCTACGACGGACTACCGCAATGGATGGAAGATGAAGAGCGTCTGCTTGCCGCCGCCTGCACGACGGTCGATCGCCGCATGGCCCATCGCCGGGCTGCAGGTGGTGGCATCATGGCATTCGGTATGGTGCAACTGGGATGTGCGGCAGCGAGTTTGCGCATGTCTCGTGACACAGGTGACATCATCAACTGGCTTGTGAGCCGCTTCTTTTTCCCAGAATCCTTGGTTAGCACTCACAACCCGCGCCACGTATTCAACATCGACATCGCCGGCGGTCTCCCCAGGCTCATGCTCCTGGCTCTGGTCGATTCGCGCCCAGGCCTGATTAGCGTTCTTCCCGCACTGCCGCCTCAATGGCAACAAGGTACAGTCAAGGGCATCTCCTGCCGCGGTGGCATTGAGATGGTCAAACTTGCATGGAACCGACAGATGGTGGAAGTCCAACTCTTGTCTCATGTCGATCAGGAAATCGAATTACGTCTGTCTCCTACTACAGAATCGTTCTCCGATCAAATGGTCACGCTTGGTGATGGCCGTTACCGCGTGAAACTTACTCATGGGATACAATCAACGTATCGATTCGAACGCGGCACTAGCCGGATCCAATCAAAGTCGATTTCTTGAACCCTGGCTCGCTCGACTGGCATGACAACTGACGCTAGGGGTCCGGATCGCGCTAGGCAAGACGCCAGTAGCGGCAGCCTAAAATCACCCAGCCACTATGCTGCTGCTGCCGCTGCCGCTGCCGCTACCGCTACCGCTGCCGATCATCGACTGGCAGCGGTAGAACGCACGTCGGGACGCAAATAAACAGTCAACTGAATGAGCGACAACGAGGCGTCGTCGCTTCGCAGCTTCAGCCGCAGAAAATCAGGTGAGAGGGCTGCGTGGCTTGAGCTGTCCTGGGTTACTGGGGGTAGGCATACCGACACCGAAGCCCCGACGGCGAGCCCGGCGGTGTTAGGCCGACGCGTGTATGCCGAAGAGTCCTCCTCCCTACCACGCGCCGATTCCGCGTATCCCTGGGCTATGGCGTCGCGATGGTCTTTTCTTCACCCTCCGGCAACGTGAACCAGAAAAGGCTGCCTTGTCCGAAGGTGCTCTGCACGCCGATGCTGCCGTCATGGGCTTCGATAGCGAGTTTGCAGAAGGTCAGGCCGAGGCCGCTGGTCACCGATTTTCCGACGACGGGGACGGTCTTGACCTGATTGAATTTCTCGAAAATTCGTTGCTGATTCTCGAGGGCGATGCCCGGGCCATCATCGAGAACTTCGCTGCGCAGGACTTTATCGCTCAGCGATAGGCTCAATACCACCTCGCTGCCGTCGGGCGCGTAACGCAGGGCGTTCGAGAGCAGGTTGATGTAGACGC
>JBILBP010000147.1:0-6681 GCA_044353645.1 Planctomycetota bacterium
GCTGATTACGCCGGACGTTGGCGTCATCGATCAGGTCGTCATGGATGAGGGTCGCGGTGTGGATCATCTCCAGTGCCGCACCGAGGCGGGTATGGACGTCGGTGATACTGCCGAGAGCCTGCGCGACCAGCAGCACCAATGCCGGGCGCAGCATCTTTCCGTGGAAGGTACCGAGGTCGCTTATCAGGCCATCGACGCGTAGCTCATTGGCTTCGAGAGCTCGGGCCATATGCCCTTCGACGGCGAGGAAATGGGGTTCGAGCCCCGCAAAAGCGGCGTGCATCAGGCGTCGTCATCCTCGTCGGCCGCCGCGACGGCGACGAGCACCGGACGGGGATCAGCCGAGATCGACTTGGCGATATCCTGCAGCGAGCGGCCGAGGGCTTCGACGCTTACCGGCTTGCGCACGCACATGACGATCTGCGGATTGAGGCGGGCGAGTTCTTCGACGCGATCGAAGGGTTCGTAGGCGCTGACGACGATAACCTTGCTGTTGGCCAGCTCCGGCCGGCGCAGTAGCTCCTGGAGCACCGCGAAGCCATCCATGCCCGGCATCATGATGTCGAGGAGCATAAGTTGCGGCTGGATGGTGCCGACGGCGATCACCGTATCGACGCCATTGATGGCTTCGTGGATCGCGACCTCGGGGAGATAGCGTTCGGTGATCTTGCGCAGCAGCAGGACCACATCGGGATGGTCGTCGGCGATCAAAACGTTCAGTTTGCTACCGACCGGTTTCCGCTTGGTACCCACGGTCATAACGTCAGGCATGTTGAAGGAACGACAAAACTCACCGAGCTCATCAGGCTTCACGCGGAAGTGGCCACTGGGCAGGCTATAGGCCTTGAGGTGGCCACCGATGATCCAGCGGTAGACTGTGGTGCGGCTAACGTTGCAGCGTTTGGCTACTTTGCCGAGACTGAGATGATCGTCTTGAGGGGCTGTCATGGGAGCTCGGTGGTGACCAGTCGGTTGTACCAAGGCCACGACCACCAAGCAAGCGGGGTGGGTCCAGGTGTTGCGAGTTGCGCAGCTGCGCCAACGATGGCTTACGATGCGGATCCTGATCGTGCGCCTCGGAGCTTTCGGGGATATTGTTCATACGTTGCCCATGGCAGCTGACCTCTTTGCCGCCGGACACCGCGTGTCGTGGTTGTGCGAAGATCGTTGGGCCACGGTCCTGGCCGGCTCGCCGATCATTTCCACGATCCATCGCCTACCGCGTAAAGTACTGCGCAGTGGCACCCTGAGCGAACGCGTCCGGGCGTTGGCGGGCCTCGCGCAGGAGCTGCGGATGGCGTCTTATGATGTGGTCATCGATGCCCAGGGTCTGGCCAAGAGTGCGGTGGCGGCGTGGGCCAGCGGTGCCGCGTTGCACATCGGCCATGCCCGGCCGCGGGCGCGCGAAGGTGCCTGGCTGGTGGCCCAGCGCCGCGTGCCGACCACCGCCGTGCATGTCATCGATCAGCAGCGCGACCTGACCCGCGGCCTGGCTTTGACGCCCTCCACGCCCTGGTCCTTCCCGCTGCCGGCGTGGATCGAGGAACGTTCCTGGGCTGCCGACTGGCTTGAGGAAATGCGTATTTCACGGCCATGGATGCTTAATGTCGGTGCCGGTTGGCCGAGCAAGGTCTGGCCCGAAGAGCGCCAGATCGGATTGGCGCTTGCGGCTGCCGAGCAGGGTCTGCCCCTGGTGCTGGTATGGGGCTCGCCAGCAGAACGGGTGGTCGCCGAGCGCATCATCGACGCCGCCGACTATGGCATCTTGGCTCCGCCGACGAGCTTGCCGCAATTAGCCGGCTTGCTTGCGCAGGCGGCGGTGGTGATCAGTGGCGATACCGGGCCATTGCACCTGGCCCTGGCCGTGGGCGTACCGGCGGTGGGACTCTTCGGCCCGGTACCGGCCGAACGCAACGGCCCGCGCGGCTGGGGCTACCGCACCTTGCAGGCCCCTGGCGCGGCCTGGGAGCGTCGGGATGTCGGCAAGGGTGCGATGGAGCAGATCAGCGTGGCGGCAGTGATGGCGGCGGCGACGGCGGCAGCGGATGAAGGCCGCGCTCCTGCTAATAGGGTGCAACCTACGCTTCCTCGCTGATTCCCGGCTGAGACTTGCGACCAGCATACGGGCCATCACGGTGGTTTTACATGTGGCAAGTCGAACAGATGGGAGCGGTATCGGTGGTGCGTTCGACGCCTGCGCCGACAGCGGAGGTCCGCGTGCCCGAACAGATCTGGGGTCAGCTCCATGCCATGGTTGCCCAGCGTCCGACGGGGTGTTGGGTCATCGATGTCAGTCGCGAGCGTTTGCTGACTTCAGAAGCCCTGGCGCTGATCGTAGGCATGGTCCGCCGCGTTCAGGGTGATGGCGGACGGATCGCCTTCGCGCATTGTTCGGAAGGCCTCACCAGCGTCCTGGTATCGATGCGCCTGTCGAAAATGTTGCCGATCTACGGTACTGTCGACGAGAGCGTCGCGGCCCTTTCTGTGCCTGCCGCCACCCGTTCATCGGCGCGTCTGCCGTTTCCGTGATGGGCCTGCCGCTGCAGCCCACTTCGGCGTGGTGGCGGCAACCCGCTGTGCGGGGAGTGCTGACGGTGCTCTTGGGGCTCGCGGGGCTGACCCTTCTGGGGTGGTGCGGCCTGATGCGGCGGCCACCTTCGGCCCTAATCATCACCGGCCCGCACGCCTCCATGGCCTACCCGCGGGCGGCGGAACGGCTCATCGCCGGGGCCGGTAAGCGCATCTGGCTGATGCAGTATGTCATCCGTGTGGATGGCGAGGGGGTGGTCAACGATCTGCTCCTGGCCCTCGTCGCCGCACGTCAGCGTGGGGTCGAGGTCTGCGTCGGACTCGATCAGGGTCTGGTCTATGGCACCACCGATCGCGATCCTAAAAACGACGCCGCTGCCGCTTGGCTGACCGCCCACGGGATCACCGTCGTCTGGGATGAGGGCAATCGCACCAGCCACGCCAAGATCCTGCTCGTCGATGATCAGGTCGCCATCGTCGGCAGCCACAATTGGACCCGCGCTGCGCTCACCAATAATCGTGAGGTCAGCGTCCTCATCACCGATGGCGAGCAGCTGGCGCAGATCCGCGAGCTGATCATGGGCTTGCCGGGCTGGCCGGCAGCGAGCCGCTGAGCTCCGCCTGACGGTTAGGAGCCTGTCGAAAGCAACTGACCGAGGCTCTCTCCGGCAGGCTCCCAGAAACGGGCTGGGAATTGGTTCGATCAGCTCGATTCCGCGGCCCGTGGATTCAACCGCGCACATCATCAGCAGGGTGCAAGTCCCTGTCGAGGCAACGGCATCCAGCCTCGTATCCGAAACCAACTGCGTCGTCGTGCGGCGGGGTGGAGAGCAGGTGGAGAGCAGGTGGAGAGCAGGTGGATAGCAGGTGGAGGAGAACCGGCGGCCGGTAGGAGTACGAACGTGATTCGGTCAGATGAACCGAGGAAAGTGGTACAGTCTGCACGACAACGTTTTCGCGACGCAAACGCTCGAGGCAGGGTTCGCCCAGGTGTACGCCAAGCGGGGCGCACCGGGCCTAGATGGAGCAACGGTTGAGCGTTTCAAAGATCGCTTGGCGACCGAGATTCAGCATCGAAGCGTTCTTCGACCGCATTCCGCCTGGCGCACGGGACGCGATCCGGGCTGCGACTCCCCGCAATTTTGGCGAATCACTGACGGAGATCATCCGTCAGGTGAATCGCTGGGCGCGCGGCTAGTTCGGGTATTGCAGCAGCATTCATCAAAGCGTCTACCGTCAGCTCGATAAGATGCTGCGCAGCATCCTCTCCCGCCGCCGTATCTCCGACAGTCTCCTAGTTTTTGCCCTGGGGTAGGCGGGCGTCGTCGCGCAGGCGCAGCAATGGTAGGCCGCCCGCGGGTAGGATCAGGCCGCCGTTCTTGGTCGTGGTGGTGAGGTGCACGCTGAGCTCGAGTTCGGGCGTCGTCATCCATCCGCTGATGACATAGCGACGGAAGAACGGCGGGAAGCTGCCGCCGGGCGCGGGATGTCCGCCGATGCGCGCGGCTCCGCACCAGGTTTCATCGGCGCCGTCGATGCTGCCGAGGTCGAGGGTCAGATCACGTCCCAACCAGGCCACCGGCAAGCGCGTCCAGGTGCGTAGATTGCGGCCGCCTACCGGGCGCGGCCAATCCTGCGCCGTGTCCGCGGGATGGGCGCGGAAGGCCCAGGTGGCGGCGAACGGTGCGCTGGCACTGGCCGGAGTTCCCGGCCAGCCAAGCAATGGCCCATCGACGCTGCGATAGGCGCCACCGGTCCAGCTCTCGAGCCACGGCAGGATCGTCGGCATGGTGATATTCGCATCGAGCACGGTGCGGATGTGCTCGTGTCCGGGAAGGATCTGGAGGGTCACCGGTCCGCCGATGGCCTTGGCGAGCTGCGCACTTTGCGCAGGCGGCACGAGGTCATCATCCGCGCCATGGACGAGCAGCACCGGGACGTGGACTCGCGGAGCCCAGGCCAACGGGCTGTCCTTCTGCGGATCGAAATTGCCAGCGCGAGCGATGGCGGCGATGGTCTCACGAACCATGCCATCGGTGAGCAACCAGCTCAGCCAGCCGCCGAAGGAATGCGCGAAATTCGGCGCCACCTCGGCAAAGCGGGCGAAAGGTGCGACGGCAATGACGATGGTGATTGGCGTCGGTTCGTGGGCGGCGATGAGCGCGATGGCGCCGCCGAAGCTGTAGCCAAGCACGATCAACGGCGGAGTGATGGTGTGCGATTGCTGCAGTCGGTCGAGGGCTTCGCGCAGATCTTGAGCTTCGGATTTCCCGAAGGAAAGGGTCGTGCCGGTGCTTTCTCCATGTCCGCGGATGTCGATGAGCAGGCAGCGGAAGCCGGCATTGACCAGGGCCAGTCCATGTTCGACGGTAGCTTCACTGCTGCTGTTCAGGCCATGGAGGATGACCACGGTGCCCAACGGCGGGAGGGCGGATGCTCCCGACCAGGCGTGCTGCCACCGCGGTAGTTTGGGCATCTCGGCACGGTTGCGCACCCAGGTCAATTGCCACGGTGCCGTGCTCGGCTCCATGATCACCGCCCGCAGGCTCAGCGCACCGCTGGCGACGACGAGGCGCTCGACGCGGACATGCTCGGCGAGGCTCACGCCGAGGGTGCTGGGAATGGTCGTCTGCCATGGCAGATGGCTGGCGCGGGCGGCATTGGGGGCCGCCACCACCCGGCGGGCGATGGTCTCGGCGCAAGCGCACAGGCCGAGGGTCAGCAGCGTCAGCGTGAGCAACGGGACGATGCGCATGATGGCTGGTGCTAACGCGTGCGGCAGAGCTTGCCACCGCTGACGGCAGCTCAGACGTTGGCGAGGTCGGACTTGGCGATGATGTCAGGCATGTCCTTGAGGAGCTCCTGGAACTTCGCTGAATTTAAGCCGGCGGCCTGGATCAGCAGGGCGTCGATCTGATGATTGAAAGGATGGTCCTTGAGCACGCCGACGCCGAGATTGTAGGTCAGGCGTTCAGCCAGGCGGACCCCCGCCAACCGACGCAGGACCTGCATCGAGGCATCGGGCGGAATGCGGTGGTGATGGCCGATGACCAGGCGCAGGCCTTCGGGCAGGGTCCATTTCTCGGCGACCTTTTCCCCGGCCCAGCAGTGATCGAAGCCCAGCGCTTCACGTTCGCGGCGGAGGATCTCAGAGTCTTCCTTGGGAGCGACGATCTTGCGCAGGAGGATCTTCTTCTGCGCTAGGAAAGGTCCGAGGACGAGCATGCCGATGTCGCGCAGCAAGCCGGCGACGAAGTATTCCTCGGCGTCGTCACGGGTCGCGCCATTGCGTTGGGCCACGGCCTTGGCGAGGGCGGCGGTGGCGCAGGAATTCACCCACAGGCCCTTGTCGGCGTAACCATAGCCCGCGAGATCGACGGCGAGGATGTTGCTGGTCGAGGCCGCGACAGCGAGGCTCTTCAAGCTCGCCAAGCCGATGATCGCCACCGCCTGATTGATCGAGGAGATCTGCTTGCCAAGACCATAGAAAGGGCTGTTGACCAGTTTCAACAGCCGCCCGGCGAGGCCCATGTCCTGCTTGATGAGGTCTTCGAGATCAGCGGTGCTGGCGGCCTGATTGCCGCTGCGCGCGAGGAGCTTCTGGACCACGATGGGCATCGAGGGGATGCGCTCGATGGCGCCGAGGACCTCGACTTCGCTCAGTCGCGAGACGTTGCCGATCTGGCGATAGGCAAGGCCCGAAGCATCGTCGACGGCTTGCGCCGGGGTCGACGTCGGACTGGTCGCGCTGGGCACCGTCGGTGAAGCTCCCGGCGCACCACGGAATCGACTGAAGAGATCGTCTGACATGGAGGAGTGTGAAAGCCTACCCCCCAAATTACCTGGCCGCTAGGCGTAGTTCAGAAAACTATGGCTTCGATAGTTTGCGTCATGACCGAGGTCCGGCGACGACCGGCTTGTGCCGTGCGGGATCGCCGAGCTGGCCGCAGGCGGCCATCACCGCCTCACCCTTGGTCAGGCGCAGGCGCACGGGGATGCCGGCGGCATCGAGTTGGCTGACCACGGCGTTGACCTCGCCCAGGGTCGGTGCTCGCCAACCGCGGCTGGGAATCGGATTATAGGGAATGAGGTTGACCATCACCGGCAGCCCCGCCAGCCAGGCGATGAGGTCGCGGATGTGCGCCGGGCCGT
>JBILBP010000148.1:0-6677 GCA_044353645.1 Planctomycetota bacterium
GTCGGCGACGGCGGCCACCGCTAGCTCGGCTTGGTCGTTTTGTTCGGCCAGGCCGGATTGCAGCAGGGCTTCGACATTGTCGAGCGGTACCATCTCGCCGGCGATCTTGGCGAAGCGCGCGAGCCGCCCGGTGATGCAGATGAAGCCGTCCTCATCGACGATGCCCATGTCGCCGGTATTGTAGCCGCCGTGCACGAAAGCCTTGGCGGTGAGATCATCGCGATCGAGATAGCCGAGCATGCGGCTGGGACTGCAGATCACGATCAGACCCTCACGGCCGGGCGGCAGGATCTCTTGGCTCACGGGATCGATGGTGAAAGCCGATATGCCGATGAGCGGACGACCGACGGTGCCGTCCTTGCTGCGGATCTCGATTTCGCCATCGCGGCGGACCTCCGGCAGATTGACAGCGACGGTCGGGGCGAGCTCGGTGCAGCCATAGCCTTCGAGGAGGTCGCAGTGATAGCGTTCCTTGAAGGCCGTCTTCAGTTCCGTCGGACAGCGCTCGGCACCGACTACTGCCAGGCGCACCGTCTTGAATTGTTCGGGTTCGATGCGGCGCATCCAGCCGCGAATGAAAGTCGGCGTGCTGATGATGAAAGTGACGCCGAGTTCCTGAGCGAGCTTGCCGATGGTCGCGCCATCGGTGGGATCGGGATGCGATGCCAGCGATAGTCCATGGGTCAGGCCCAGCCACATCCCCGGCACCAAGCCGAAACTGTGGAACAACGGCAGGGGGCTGAGGATCACATCTTTATAGGCCTGCAGATCCAGGCCCTGGCGCACCGCGCGGCAGTTGGCGAGCATCTGGCGATGGGTCAGCTGGACGCCTTTGGGGTCGCCGGTAGAGCCGCTGGAGAAGACGATGGCGGCAACATCATCGGCCTTGCCACTGACCAGCCAGCGCGGCGGCAGGAGCAGGCAGGCGAGGGTCTGCGCGAGCAGTGCCAGCTTGCCGACGCGGGGAATGAGCTCCTCGGCGTGCAGCAGCCGATAGCGTTCCAGGACCTCGGCCAGGCTGGGGTCATTGAGCCGCTTGAGATACGGCGTAGCGGTAATCACCGTGCTGATCCTCGCGAGGGTGCACATCTTCTCTACGGCAGTGCTGCCGGCGGTATGGTTGAGGTTCACCGCCGTGCGTCCGGCCATGGCCAGGGCGAGGTTGGCGAGGACGCCGGCCCGGCCGGGGGGCAGGACCAGACCCACGCGCTGGTCTTCGGCGGTCAGGGCCAGCAGGGGGATCATTGCCCGGGCCATGCCCAGAGCCTGCCAATTGAGCAGCGTGCCCTGGGCATCGCGGACGCAGACGGCGCGGGGATGCTGGCGCATCAGCGCCAGGGCGGCGGTGGCGAGGGTACGTTGATCGGCAGCGCTGTGGGCGAGGGCCTCTTGGTGACCGAGGGCGATCACCGCCCGCCGGGCTTCGGCGGCATTGACCGTTGGCGGCAAGGGGGCGCCGACGCGCACGCCGACGTGCCGAAACGGACGCAGCCACTCGCGCACCGGCGCACGGCTCATCCACGTGCCATACAGGCCATCGAGATAGACCGGTAGCACGGGGACGTTGGCGCGGCTGGCGATGCGTTCGAGGCCGCTCTTGAAGCGATCGATGCCGCCGCTGCGGGTGAGTTTTCCCTCGGGGAAGATTGCCACCACTTCTCCGCGTTGCAGGGCCGCCACGGCGCCATCCAGCGAAGCCATCAACGCCGCCCGGCGATCGCCGCCGTTGACGGGAATGGCGCCGATGGCGCGCAGGAGAAAGCCTAGCACCGGCACGCGGAAAAATGAGCCGAAGACCAGGAAACGCACCGGCCGATGGAGCTTAGCGCAGAGCGCGAAGCCGTCGGCATAGCTCAAATGGTTGGCGATGATCAGGCAGCCGCCTTGCGCTGGCAGGTGTTCGCTACCGGTGACCTGCAGATTCCACAGGCAGCGGGTGAGGGTGCCGCACATCCAGGCGACAAATTGCAGGCGATAGAACCACAGGCAGATGGTCGCCAAGACGACCGCGCCGACCCCCACGAGCATGAATATCTCCGCCGACAGCCAGGCATGGCCAAAGGCGCCATTGGTCAGGGGCATGATCGCGACTACCAGGATGATCGTCGCCAGGTTGCTGATGATGGTCGAGCCGCTCATCACTAGGTTGCGCCGTTCGGGTGCCGAGCGCTCCTGCAACAGTAAGGTCACGGGGACTTCCCACCAGCCAGCGCCGACGCCGGCACCGAACAGCCACAGCGCGAAGACGGGCAGGCCACCGCCGTGATGCGCATGCCAGCCGGCACCGGCGAGGCTGGCGCCGGCGAGCAGGGCGCCGGCGATGGGCAGTCCGGCGGGAAAGGCTCTCGACAGCATGCGCGGTGCCAGCACCGAACCCACCACCAGACCCAGACCGAGGGCCAGGGCGGCGGCGGCGATGGCTTTGGTCGCGTTCAGGCTGAGGGTCCCGAGCCAACTATGAAAGACGAGGTGCGGATAATGGGCCCCGACCAGGGACACGAGCTGCACCGAGGCGATCGACGCCAGGGCCCAGAAACCGGCCAGGGACAGGGTCGGGGCCCACAATCCGCGCGGCTGGCCAAGGGCGCGAAGCTGGCGCACTAGGGACCAGGGCATGGCGATCGGCGCGGTTGGATTCTTCGCTGTGAGGGGCGGAATCATCCACGCCCCGGCAACTCCGAGGCCACACAACACAGCGGTGACTCCGGCCAGCACCAGGGGCTGATCGGCGGTCGCGGCCAGGCCCATGCCACCAAGGATGCCGATGATGGTCAGGCCCACGAGTTTGCCATTGGCGCGGGGGAGTTCGTCGTCGTCGACCAGTTCCGGGACAACGGCAAGCTTGACCGGCGCGAAGAAAGCGCTGATCGTCGCCAGCAGTCCGACGCTGATCAGCATTAGCGGAATGCTGTGCAGCCAGATGCCGACTACCCCGAGGGCGCACACCGCGACATCGGCAAGGCGGGCGGCACGGATGATGAGGTGCTTGGGTAGGCGGTCGCCGAGGGAGCCGGCGGTCGGGGCCACGAGCAGGAAGGGCACGGTGAACAGCAGCATGACCCAGAGGTTCAAACTCTGCGCGGCCTGCTCATTAACCGCGGTTGCAGCTAAGGTCGCACCCACTCCCAGTCGAAAGATATTGTCGACCCCGGCACCGACGATGCAGGCGAGGAGATGACCGACCAGCGCGCGAGGAGGTTGGGATGGCATAGTTTTCTTAAGTTAGTTAACGTTTACTTATAATCAAGAGCGGGCTTAGCGAACGACGTACGCGATTGGCCCTGGCGAGCTTGTAGAAATGGTGGTACGCTGTTCACAGCGATAGCCCATGCAGGTTGTCCGAGCTCAGGAAGGCTGACATGAATATTACCGAGAATGATAACGTGGTGGTGGTCTCCGTTGCGGAAGATCAATGTTCGAACCTCTGGAAGGCGATTGAACCGTATCTGGCGATGGGCAAGAAGACCATCGTCCTTGACTTCACCGACGTGAACTTTCTGAACTCGGTGAACATCGCAGCCATCATCAGCACCCGAAACAAGGTGGTTGCCGGGGGTGGCAAGATTGCCGTTGCCGAGATCAAGGATCGGGTCAAGGCTGTCTTCCGGGTGTTGAAGCTCGAACGCTTGTTCGATTTGAATCTCGATCAGCAGGGCGCTGTAGCAGCGGTCAAAGTGTGAGCCACCTGAAAGTCTGAGCGAGCGGATTGCCGATGAACCAGCCGGATACGCAGGCATCCGGCTGGTTCATCGGCGGCGCTCGAGAAGAATCACCGCCTGCGCCTGTAGGGCGCGCTTTTCGCCCACCGCATCGCATTCCTCATTGGTTCGAGCTTTGAGGCCAACGGCGTCCAAGGGCAGCGAGAAGAGGCTCGCCAAGCGCGTGCGCATGGCCGGCTTGCTCGCGGATAAACGTGGGGCCTGAGCGATGATGTTGACATCCAGATTGGCCAACTGCCAGTCGCTCAATTGCGGGAGGGCCAAAACCGCGCGCACGAATTCAGCTGAATCACGACCACGGTGAGCGGCATCGGTATCGGGGAAATGTTCACCAAGGTCGCCGGCGCCGACTGCCCCCAGCAAGGCGTCGCAAAGGGCATGCAGCACGACATCGCCGTCGCTGTGGGCGATGACGCGGTAGGGACAGGCGACGCGCACATTGGCGATGACGATTCCGGCCTGGGGGCCGTTGTCAGGCTCCAAGCGATGGATGTCATAACCGGTGCCAATGCGATGGGCGGGACGTCGTTGATTTAACGTCGCGCTCATCGCTCGGTCATTTTTTCAATTGGGTTTGATATTGCTCGCTGCTGAGCAGCCCCGCGAGCGGCGTGGCCGAGGTGGCCTTGACCTTGGCGAACCACCCTCTGCCGGTCGGATCCTGGTTGAGCAGCTCGGGTTGCGATGCTAGGGCAGGGTTAATTTCGGTCACGACGCCATCGATCGGCGCATAGAAATCATTGACCGACTTCACCGATTCGATTTCGGCGCAGGCTTTGCCTTTGCTCAGCGTGGCCCCGACCTTGGGCAGCTCGACATGAATCACTTCCCCAACCTCACCGGCGGCGAAGGCCGACAGGCCAATGGTGACCAGGGCGCCTTCGAGGCGGGCCCATTCGTGGCTGGGAAGGTAGTGCTCGGTCATGCACTGGATGGTGAGTTGAAAGTGTTCGGCGCAAGCTCTTAGGTTCGGCAGTGTGTGAACGCGGCCTACCCGGTTGCTCCTGCGTGCGTTGTGAGTAATAGCTCAGTCGTCTACGTTATCTGCGATCTCCCCCTGGATGAACCGTGTCTGACGCTCCGCCTTTAGATGAAGATTTCCGCTATGGCCAATTAGCCATCGAAGGGCGTCTCATCACTCCTGAGCAGTTTGATGCGGCGATGGACAAGGTCCGCGAATCCAATCGCGCCCTGCGCGATATCCTGGTCAGCGAGGGCACGGTCGACGTGCAGACTGCCGATCGCCTGACCAAGGCCGTACGCCGGATCGTCCGTGATGAGCGGGCGAAATCCGAGGGCGGGATGCTCATGAAGAAGCAGATCGGCGGCTATAAGCTGGTCCGGCGCATCGGCGAAGGCGGCATGGGCGAGGTCTACCTCGCCGAGCAGCTGACCATGCATCGCACCGTGGCGCTGAAGATCCTGCACTCGAAATGGGCCGATGACGAGGAATTTCGCAAACGCTTCCTGCTTGAGGCCCGTGCAGTTGGTAAATTGTCGCATCAGAACCTGATCCAGGTCTTCGATGTGGGCAAGTACCAGGGCCTCTACTATTTCTCGATGGAGTTCATCGACGGTGTCACCGTCGATGATCTCATCCGCCATGACGGCCAGGTGCCGGTCGAGAAGGCCATCGATATCTGCCTTCAAGTATGCAAGGCGCTGAGCTACCTCGCGACGCACAACATTGTGCATCGCGACATCAAGCCTGCCAACATCATGCTGACCAAGGAAGGGCAGGTGAAGCTCGGCGATTTCGGCTTCATCCAGTCGGCCTTCGACGCCGAGCTGATGCAGGAAGGCACGACCATTGGGACCCCCGACTACATCAGTCCTGAACAGGCCCGTGGCGAACGCAATCTCGACGTGCGCAGCGACATTTATTCGCTGGGTGCGACCTTGTTCCACATGATGTCGGGCAAGACCTTCTTTAGCGGCAGCTGTTCGAAGGTAATGCGCGACCATATCGAGACCACCCCGCCGAAACTCGACGATCTGCGCAAGGATCTGCCCAAGGATCTCGTGGCTCTAATCGCGAAGATGACCGAGAAGCAGCCCATCGATCGCTATCAGACGCCCGAAGACATCGTCAAAGCCCTCGACCTGCTGCGTCTCGATCTGTCCGGCGATGCCAACCAGCTGCCAACCTCGCGCAGTGGCATCCTCAATGTCATCACTGCCGAAAAAGAGCGCATCGTCGCGCTGGAAAAGCAGCTCGCCGTAGCCCGATCACGGATCGCCATCTGGCGCCTGATGGCGGTCGGCGGGTGGTTGGTGGCGGTGACCTCGGCGCTGATCTACGCTTTGAAGTACCGCTAAGAGCGGTTCCGCTTTATCGGCCGGGTATAAACCTCCCTGAAACACCGGTCGAGGTGCGAACCTTTGCTGATGCTATGCGTATCCTTGTGATGCTTGCGATGGGTGTGGTACTGACCGCGGTCGAGGCTGACGCCGTGACCTTGAACCATGAAGTTGCTGACCGCGATCTTTTCGTCGCCCGTGTGCTGCAATCGCCGGCGGTGCAGGCAGCCCACGAACGACGGTTGGCGGCGCAGGCAGCGGCCCCGGCGGCCGGGCGGCTTGCCGACCCCATGCTCGGCGGCGGCTATGCCCGCCAATCGACGACCGGGAACGCGTGGCCGATCTACAACCTCAGCCTCGAACAAGCCCTCCCGCGTTGGGGTGAACGTGACGCCCAGCGTGCCCAGGCGGCGGCCGACATGGGCGAGAGTGAAGCCGAACTATTGGCGGCCGCCGGCGATGCCGCCGCCGAGATCGCCGCCCTGCTCGCCGACCTGACCGCGGCGCGCGCCAAGGCGGTCCTGGCCGACAAGGAACTGGCGCGGGCCGAGGTCCTTCAGCAGGCCCTGACCGCGCGTCTCGCCGTTGGCGCCGCGAGCATCGCCGACACCCTCGACCTACAGACGCGCCGTGCGGCCTTGGCCGTCGAACGCGATA
>JBILBP010000149.1:0-6600 GCA_044353645.1 Planctomycetota bacterium
CCAAGGGAAACACCGCGCCGCGTTCCGCCGCGGCTTTCATTCCCGGCCGCCAATCGCTGAGATCATCAGCAATCACCCCCAGGGCCAGCGCAACATCACCGGTGAGGGTCTGCAGCAGCCCGTGCATGGCGCTCATCAAGGCCGCCTTGCAGTGATAGCAACGCTGACCGTCATTGGCGAGGTATTCTGGCTGGCTGAACTCATCGGTAGGCACCAGCCGATGGGCGATGCCGTGCTGACGGCAAAAGGCCACCGCCTGATCACGGCTGCTGCGCGCCAGGCTGGCGCTATCAGCGGTGATCGCCTGCACTCGGCCAGCGCATTCCTGATGGGCCACGGCCAGCAGATAGGTCGAGTCGACGCCCGCGCTGTAGGCCACCACGACCTGCGTCTGGGCGGCCAGCCAGGTGCGCAGACGCGCTTCTTTAGCGGCGGCGGACGAGTCCTCGTGCATACCTGCTGTGTACGTGACGGGTTTCCCCACACCAGGAGCGAACCGCTCCGGTTATGATGAAGGAGACGATCCCCCCCTCGTGAAAGGAATCTGTCATGGGTTACCAGACTACCACCATCCTCGCCACTTTCTTCGCCACCTTCCTGACTGCCCTCATGCTCGCCGGCCCGGTTTTCGCCGGCGATGAGACTACGGCCGGCGATCACAAAGGCGGCAAGCTGCGCGAAAAAGTCCTCGCCAAATTCGATACCAACCATGACGGCAAGCTCGATGACCGCGAGAGAGCTGCCGCCCGCGCCGCCCTCTATGCGCGCCTGAGCAAAAAGCACCCTGAGCTCCTCGCCAAGCTTGATACCGACCACGATGGCGTGCTCAGCGAAACCGAGATGAAGGCCGGACGCGAACAGCTCAAAGAGACACATGCTGCCAAGAAATAGAAAGGTGCCGCCTGGCTGGTCGGCGCCCGCGCCCACCTGCTGCCCGAAGGCACCGCCGACGATGCCGTGAACCTGGCCGGCGCAGGCCGTCCTGCACCTGGGGGGCAGCGTTTTGTGGGCAGCAGCCGCTGACCTGGATCAGCGGCTGCTACCGGCGCGCGGTAACCGCCCGCCGGCGTCGAAGGTCGACTCAACTAACGTGACGGTTGAACGTTTACGCACGACCTGAAAAACACTGACAGCGCCATCGAGGCCCTACGATCCTCGCCATGAGCGAACTGCAGGTCATCGAAATCCGTGGTGCGGACGAACACAATCTCAAGCACGTCAACCTCGATCTGCCGAAGAAACAGCTGGTGGTCTTCACCGGCCCCTCGGGCTCGGGCAAATCGTCCCTGGCCTTCGATACCATCTACGCCGAGGGCCAGCGCCGCTATGTCGAGAGCCTCTCGGCCTACGCCCGGCAATTCCTCGGACAGCTCGAGAAACCCAAGTACGAATCGATCCGCGGCCTGGCACCGACCATCGCCATCGAGCAGAAATCGGCCTCGAAGAATCCGCGCTCGACGGTGGGCACGATCACTGAGGTCCTCGACTACCTGCGCGTGCTGTGGGCCCGTGCCGGAGTCCAGCATTGCCATCAATGCAGTCGCGCGGTGGGTAAGCGCTCGCCCGACGAGATCGTCGCCGGCATCCTCGCCCTGCCCGCCGAGAGCAAGATTTTGGTCCTCGCGCCGAAGGTCAGCGACCGCAAAGGCGAACACCAGGACGTCCTCGAAAACGCCAAGAAAGCCGGCTTCACCCGCGTGCGCGTCGATGGTACGGAGTTCACTCTCGATCAGCCAGTGCCGCTGAACAAGAAGGTGAAGCACAAGATCGAGCTGGTGGTCGATCGCCTGGTGATCAAGGACGGCATCAAGCCGCGCCTCGGCGACAGCGTCGAGACCGCGTTGCGCGAAGGCGACGGCCGCATGCTGGTCTCGGTGCTCGGCACGTCGACCAAGGATGCGCCGCAGGAACTGTTCTTCAGCGAACATCTCTATTGCCATCATTGCGACCTGAGCTTTCCGCCGGTCGAGCCCAACAGCTTCTCCTTCAATGCTCCCGCCGGGGCCTGTCCGACCTGCAACGGTCTTGGCGTGCTCACCGCCGTCGACACCGCCAAGCTCATCAACCCTAAGCTCTCGATCGACGATGGCGCGATCGCCTGCTGGGGTGCGCTCGGCGATGAAGATCGCACCGCCTGGCATGTCGAATACCGCCGTTCGCTGCTCGACAAGATCGGCGTGCCCACTGGCAAGCCATGGGCCAAGCTCAGCGAAAAACACAGGAATCTGGTGCTCTACGGCACCGAGGAACGGGTCCAGGTCGATTGGGCGACCAAGAACGGCGCCGGCACCTTCAACACCAAGTTCGATGGCGTGGTTCCGTGGTTGACGCGCATGCTCACCGAGGCCGATAACGACGGACGGCGTGACAACCTCCTCAAATATTTCAGCAACTCGACCTGCCCGGCCTGCCACGGCGCGCGTCTGCGCGTCGAATCCACCGCCGTGCGCCTGGGTGGAAAATCGCTGCCCGAGACCTGCCATCTGACGATCGCCGATGCCTATGCTTTTTTCGGTGACATGGGCCTGAAGGGCGGCGCCGCCAAGATCGCCGCTGGGGTCCTCAAGGAGGTCCGCGCCCGGCTCGGCTTCCTCGTCAATGTCGGTCTCGACTACCTGACCCTCGATCGTTCAGGCCCGACGCTCTCCGGTGGCGAAGCCCAGCGCATCCGTCTCGCCTCGCAGATCGGCAGCGAACTCACTGGTGTGCTCTACGTGCTCGACGAGCCCTCGATCGGCCTACATCAGCGCGACAACACCAAGCTCATCGAGACCCTCAAGCACCTGCGTGACATCGGCAATTCGGTGCTCGTCGTCGAGCACGACGAGGATACCATCCGCGCCGCTGATTTCCTCGTCGACTTCGGACCGGGCGCTGGTGAGCGTGGGGGCAAGGTGGTCTACGCCGGCGCCGTCGCGGGAGTCGTCGATGCCGAGGATTCGATCACCGGCGACTACCTCTCAGGCCGCAAGCAGATCGCCGTACCGCCCAAGCGCCGCAGCGGCAACGGTGCGCGTCTGCAGGTCACCGGCTGCAAGGCGAATAACCTCAAGGATCTCACCATCGGCATTCCGCTGGGGACCTTGACCTGCCTCACCGGCGTCAGCGGCGCAGGCAAGAGCTCGTTCCTCAACCACATCCTCTACCCCCTGCTCAACAACCATTTCAATGGCAGCGAGCAGCCGGTGGGCGCGCATAGCGGGATCAGCGGGCTCGATGAGATCGACAAGGTCATCGCCATCGATCAGCAGCCGATCGGCCGTACGCCACGCTCGAATCCCGCGACCTACACCAAGGTCTGGGACCATGTGCGCAACGTCTTCGCCGAAACCCGCGAGGCCAAGCTCTACGGCTACAGCAATTCGCGTTTCTCCTTCAATATCAAGGGCGGACGCTGCGAAGCCTGCGAAGGCGACGGAGTCAAAAAGGTCGAGATGCACTTCCTCGCCGACGTCTACGTCAGTTGCGAGGTCTGCCACGGCAAGCGCTTCAACGAGCAGACCCTGCGCGTACAGCACAAGGGCAAGAACATCGCCGAAGTCCTAGAGATGAGCGTCGAGGAGGCATACCGACACTTCCAGGCGCATCAGCCGATCGTGCGCGTGCTGCAGACGATGATCGATGTCGGCCTGGACTATATCCGACTGGGCCAGGCGGCGACGACGCTCTCCGGCGGCGAGGCCCAGCGCATCAAGCTCTCCCGCGAACTCGCCAAGCGCTCGACCGGCAAGACCCTCTACATCCTCGACGAGCCAAGCACCGGCCTGCATTTCGAGGACGTGCGCAAGCTCCTGGAAGTGCTCACGCGCCTGGTCGATGCCGGCAACAGCGTGGTGGTCATCGAACACAATCTCGACATCATCAAGATCGCGGACTGGCTGATCGATCTCGGCCCGGAAGGCGGCGAACGCGGCGGAACCCTGGTGGCCGAGGGAACCCCCGAACAGGTCGCAAAAGTGGCGAAGAGTTATACGGGTCAGTTCTTGAAGAAGATGCTGTAGGAGCGGCTAGGGACTAAGGGCCAGGGGCCAGGGACCAGGGGCCGGGGGCCAGGGGCCAGGGACCAGGCGCCAGGGGCCAGGGACCAGGGGCCGGGGGCCGGGGGCCAGGGACCAGGGGCCGGGGGCCAGGGGCCAGGGACCAGGCGCCAGGGGCCAGGGACCAGGGGCCGGGGGCCAGGGGCCAGGGACCAGGGACCAGGGGCCAGGGGCCAGGGACCAGGGGCCAGGGGCCAGGGACCAGAAAGTGCGGAAAGCCCGTGCTGCTGCCAGCCCCGCAGGGCAATCTTGCCCATGTCGCGGAAAATGTCTGGTCTCTGGTCTCTGGTCTCTGGTCTCTGGCCTCTGGTCTCTGGTCTCTGGTCTCTGGTCCCTGGTCTCTGGTCTCTGGTCTCTGGTCTCTGGTCTCTGGTCTCTGGTCTCTGGTCGTTCGCCACCCCGCTCACCCGCAGTACCGCAGGGCGGTGATCAGCGCAGATATCTTGCGTCCCAGGATGTGATTCTGGGTGAGCAGCTGGGTCTGGTCGCAACCGATGATGGCCGCGAGCATTTCGATCTGTGCCGACAATTCGTCGTTGGATGCACGAGCGATACGCAGAAACCGGATGAATTCGGCATCGCTGCCGCGACCGGCGCCTTCGACGAGTTTGCTGACCACCGAAATCGCTGAACGACGGAGTTGATTGGCGAGGACCGTACTCCATCGCTGACCACCGCGATGTCGCGCAGTTGCTGTTGGCCGAGATGATACATCTGGAGTCTGTGAAAATTCGCCATGGGAGGTTCCTTACTAACCCGCTTGCGAAATTCCCTGTACTAACACGAGGGACCAGGGACCAGGGACCAGGGACCAGGGACCAGGGACCAGGGGCCAGGGGCCAGGGGCCAGGGGCCAGGGGCCAGGGGCCAGGGACCAGGGACCAGGGACCAGGGACCAGGGACCAGGGACCAGGGACCAGGGACCAGGGACCAGGGACCAGAGACCAGGGACCAGGGGCCAAGGGCCAGGGGCCAGAAGTTAGTAGATTATCTAACCGATCCACTTCTCGAGCATCTTCCTCAAGTCATCGATAGTGTACGGCTTGGCCAGATAATCGTCCATCCCCGCCCCGATGCAGCGTTCGCGATCCCCGGCCATGGCGTGTGCGGTCACCGCTACAATGCAGGCCCGGCGATTGAGATGTCCGGCATCCAGGCGGCGCATCAAGGCCGTTTCGCGGGCTTCACGCTCACGGAAGAGCTTGGTGGCTTCCATACCATCGAGCTTGGGCATCTGGCAATCCATCAACACCAAGTCATAGGTTTCGGCGGCCAAGGTATCGAGAGCTTCTTCTCCGCACGAGACCGCCGAGGAACGCAGACCGAGGACTTCGAGGATGCGCAAGGCCAGCATGCGATTGGTGGCATTGTCCTCGACCACCAGCACTCGTTTGCCGATAAAGCCCTTGCGTTGCACGGCAAGAACGCTGGGCGCCATCGACGGTGCGCCGGCGAGAAGCTGGTTCATGGTCGTCAGCAGATTGGCATTGCGCAGCGGCTTGACCACCAGGGCGGTGGCGCCGGTGGTTGCCAGCAGGCGATCTTTATTTCGCTGGGAAATCGGCGCCAGCAAGGCGATGCCAACCTTTTCCCCGGCACGCTCGGCGCGGATCGCCTGCACCAGGTCGTGGGCATCTCCGTCGGTCAGATATTGCGCGGTGAGCACGATGGTGATGCGCCCCGAGCGGATCGCATCCACGGCTTGATGGATGCTGGGAACCTCAAGGGTCCGGCAGCCCCAGGCGGCGAGCATGGTACTGGCGATCTGCCGCGCGGTCGGACTGGGATCAGCGACCAGCACCGTGGCCTTCCCGAGATCAGGATGGATTTCATGAACGTCTCCAGGAACCACCGTCAAGACCGCGTTGAAGGTGAAGGTACTGCCCTGGCCCAGGCTGCTGCTCACGGCAATGTCGCCGCCCATGCAGGACACCAGGCGCTGGCTGATGGCCAGACCCAGACCGGTGCCGCCATGTTTGCGCGTGGTACTATCATCGCCTTGCACGAAGGGCTTGAAGAGCCGGGGCACAACCTCTGCGGGAATGCCGATTCCGGTATCCTTGACCGCAAAGGACAAGCGTACGGAGCCGGCAACCGCGCCTGCAGAGGGCGCGTAGTGGCTCACCGACAGCAGGACCTCGCCGCGTTCGGTGAACTTCACCGCGTTGCCAAGCAGGTTGACCAGCACCTGACGCAGCCGCGTGGGGTCGCCGCTGACCTGCGCGGGCACTCCCGAGCCTACTAGGCAGCCGATCTCAAGGCCCTTGCCCATGGCCTGCTCAGCAACGATGGTCACTGCCGATTCGACCAGTTCACGGACATCGAAGCGGATGTTTTCGAGCTCCAGGCCACCGGCTTCGATCTTCGACAGATCGAGGATGTCATTGATCAATACCAGAAGGTTGTCAGCGCACATCTTCACCGTATCGACCAGCTCCGCGTGCTCTTGCGGCAAGTCGGATTCCTGGAGCAGCGAGGTCATACCGATCACGCCATTCAAGGGCGTGCGCAGTTCATGGCTCATGATCGCCAGAAAGCTGCTCTTGGCGCGCACCGCATCTTC
>JBILBP010000150.1:0-6558 GCA_044353645.1 Planctomycetota bacterium
GGCGAAGATGGCTTCGAATGCTTCGTGGAGACCACGCGGGTCGTCGAGTTGTGGCAGGCGGTGGTCGCCGCCGGCGCTACGCTCTGCGGCCTGGGCGCCCGTGACACCCTGCGCCTCGAGGCCGGCATGCCGCTGTATGGCAATGAGCTCGATCGCAGCGTCACGCCCCGGGATGCCGGTCTCGATTTCGCGCTCAATCCGCAGGGTGGTTTCATTGGTTCAGCGGCGCTCAGCGCGCGTCAGCCCAGCCAGCGTCTGGTCGGCCTGCGCTGTCTAGAAAAGCGCGTCCCGCGCACCGGCTACGCCGTGCACCACAACGGCAGCGTGGTCGGCCGCATCACCAGCGGCACGCTCTCGCCGACCCTCGGCCAAGCCATCGGCATGGCTTATGTCGACGTGGCCTTCGCCACTCCCGGCACGGCCCTGCAGGTCGACATCCGTGGCACCCTGGTGGCAGCGGAAGTCGTGGCCCTGCCGTTCTACAAGCGCGTCACATAATCGAGCAGCGCAAGTGCGCTGCTCACAGTCCGACGGCCTGACGGGCGCGATCGACCGTGGCTCGGGCCGCGCTGCGTGCCTTGGCGGCGCCCTGGGCGAGCACCTGATCGATGTAGCCCTGATCGGCCATCAGCCCGGCCCGGCGCGCCCGGGGTTCGGCGAACTCGGTCAGCACCAGTTCGAACAGCGTCTGCTTGGCATGGCCATAGCCGAAGCCATCGGGACCTTGCCGTGAGGGGTCGGCGTATTTCGCGGCCAATTCAAGGGTCCGCGGATCGTTGGTGCCGGCGATGGCGCGGAAGATGCGGAACACCGCGCAGGTCTGCGGATCTTTGACCTCGTTGACCTGCTTGGAGTCGGTCTTGATCGACATGATGCGTTTGCGCAGCGGCTTCTCATCCATGAATGGATCGATGGTGTTGCCGTAGCTCTTGCTCATCTTCTCGCCGTCGATGCCGGGCAGGACTTCGGCGTCGGGGGCCAGCCGATGCGCCGGCAAGGCGAAGACGTCAGCGTTGAATTCGTGGTTGAAGCGCCCGGCCAGATCACGAGTGATCTCGATATGCTGCACCTGATCCTTGCCCACCGGTACGATCTCCGCCTGCGGCGCGAGGATGTCGGCGGCCTGCAGGATGGGATAGGTGTAGAGTCCGATGTTGGCGGTGAATCCCTTGTTGAGTTTATCCTTGTAGCTGACGGCTTTATCCATCAGCGAGGTCGGGCAGACGCAGGACAGCAACCACGCCAGCTCGGTGACCTCGGGTACATCGTGCTGGACATAGATCGAGGTCTGCGCCGGATCCAGGCCGAAGGCCAGGTAATCGACGACGATCTGACGGATGTTGGCGCGCAGGGCCAGCGGATCGCGCATTGCCGTGAGCGCGTGGTAGCTGGCGACGAAGACGAACATCTCGTGCCGCTGTGCCTGCAGATCGAGGAACTGGCGGATGGCGCCGCAGTAATTGCCGAGGTGCAGCTGGCCCGAAGGTTGGATGCCGGAGAGGACGCGAGACATGGAAGCTTTCAGCGCAGATCACGGAAGGCTGAGAATAACAGCAAGCCGAGGATGATGATGGTAAAGAGTGACGGTTGACCAATGAAGCTGACGTAGCCGGCGAAGACCGCAAAGGCCGTGACCACCGCCAGCGAGAGAGTGAAGCGCCGGGCGTTGGCTTCTTTCGTTACCACCATCCGCGATGCCGCCAAGGTCGCTTGTCCACCATCGAGGGGATAGATCGGCAGCAGGTTGAACAAGCCGAGGAAGAACGACATGAACATCACGGCGATGAGGAACTTGGCGATCATCGGATCAAAGCGTTCAAAAGGCATGACCCACAGAGTGAACGCATAAAGGATGCCCGCGGTCAGGAAGTTGCCGAATGGGCCCGCCAAGGAGATCAGCAATTCATTGAGCGGTCGCCGTTGCCCCTGATAGCTGCAGAAGCCGCCGAGGGCGGCGATGGTGATCGATACGCCGCTCATGCCGCGCCAGCGGGCGACAGCGGCGTGGGAAAATTCATGGCTCAAGATCACGGTGATGAACGCCATCACCAAGATCAGGAAACCCGGCAAGGTGTGGTCAGACCACATCCACAAGAGGAGCAGCATGAACACGGCTTCAGGCGCGATGTACACCGGCACCTGTCCGAGATGGCCAAGATAGAAGCGACCTTGATTGAACATGGGAAGGACTCTAGTCGCGGCGGCGGGTCGGCAACGGCGTAGCCCGAGCTCTGGCGGCGAGTGATCCGGGGCGTTGCCCGTGATCACAAACTGACGTGTATTCCTGCAGTTTTTTTCGATATTCAAACTTGCCAAAATAAGTAACCACTCTGCGGAGGCGCTATGGCGTTAAGTCTTACCTTGGTAATCGCCGGCCAGGTCTCAGTGACCACGGTGCGCCTCCTGGCGAATGGCGTCAGCGTCCCCGTTAGCGCCACGGGAGCCTATTCGGCCGAGGTTCCCCTGGTAAATGGCATCGTCTCATTGACTGCCGTCGACGCGGCGGGAGCCGAGACCATTCGCACCATCCAACTCACCACGACCGGCGGCGTGTCCGGCTAAAATTGGGATGGCCGCGCATCTGCGGCTTCCGGCGCCTTGATCTTTAACGACACATGTCGTTTTAGTCGCATTTCATTTTCACTTGGGAGAGTCTTCATGCGCCTTGCCTCTGCATCCGATGCTCTGATTTCGCCTCCGTCAGCACCGCTGGTGAGCACTTCCTTGACCGAGACGGCGGTGCTCGTGGGCGCTGGGGCGGTGGCCCTGGCGACGCTCACTGGTTGTGGCGGCGGAGGCGGTGGCGAAGGCGAAGGGGGCAGCAGGGTGCCGCCGGCTACCGCGACCATCAGCAGCCTGACGGTCAAAGATAACAAAGGCGGGGCCCTCACCGTCGGGGGTCAGACGGGGACCCCGGCAGTGACCTTTGCGCTCAATGGCGGTTCGGCCGGCACCAATCGCGCCGCTGATCCCGGGCCGGGAACGGTGACCCAGACCTATGAGTTCGCGGTCAGCGGCAGCGGTGGCGTCGGCAACATCGGGATCACCATCAACCCGACCCCCAACGATACCGCTAGTGCCCTGCATGCGCGCCTGGTGGCTACCCGCGCTTCGGTCGCGGCCATGGCATTTCCGCCCTCCTGGGACGAGCTGATGGGCTATGCGGGAATGACCCATGCTCAGATCGTCGAACGTCTGTTGGGCCGTCTGAGCGGCACGCCGCATGAAGCATACCCGGCCTGGATCGACGAGCCGATCTTGACCGTGTACGAGTACGTCGCCCTCTCGCAGGCAGGCAAAGATGCTTACAATGGCCTGAACAAACAACGTCGACAAGAGTTCAAGTCGTGGTTCTTTCGGCAGATGGTCATCAGTCCCGATGCCTTGAGCGAACGTCTGCTGCTGTTCTGGCACAATATCTTCACCTCCTCCATCACCGGCCTCAATAGACCGCAATTGATGGCTGATCAGCATCGACTCTATCGGCAGCACTTCACCGGTAGTATGCGGACCTTTCTCAAGGCTATGTGCAAAGATGCGGGGATGTGCGAATACCTCGACAGTTCACGCAACCTAAAAGGCCAGCCCAACGAGAATTTCGCGCGTGAATTGCTGGAATTGTTCACCTTGGGCGAAAGCAAGACCTTCGGTGGCTATGACGAGGCGGTTATTCCCGTGGTGGCGCAGTGCTTCACTGGCTACGGCGTGGATGCCCGCATGAAATTCCAGTTCAACATTGCGAACCACGACTCCACCCCGGTCACGCTCTGGGGCCAAGTAAGTCAGGGGACCGCCGCCGACGGCGATTGGGTGATCGATCAGATCCTTGCCAAGGTCGATGTTCGTGGTCATTCGTACTGCGCCGTGTACCTGGTGACGCGTCTGTGGCGTGAATTCATTGGTGATCCGGAGAGTGCCCAGGCTGCCATCTGGGCCTTGGCGGACCAGTTCTCGGGTACCTTCGACTGGAATCTCACTCGGCTCTACCGCGCCTTGTTCAATCGCCCGGAATTCAGCGATGCTGCCCGCAATGGCACGCGCATGCGCTCACCGGTCGAATTGTTCGTGGGCTTTTATCGTCCGCTGGCGATCCGCCCGGTGAAGTGGGAGGATCCGTATCTGTGGATGCTCCAAGCTCTCGACCAGGACCTCTTCGATCCCCCGAGCGTCTTCGGATGGCCGGGAGGCACCAGTTGGATCACCGTCAAGACCCTGGTTGATCGCCGCGAATTCATGAAATGGATTGGTAGAGATTACGGTAATCAGGTGCCTGAGCGCTTGCTCAATGTCCTCGATATCCTGCTGCTGGCGACGGATCCGATCGGCGCCACTCCGAGTGGTAGTACGGCTGCCGCGCGCGCCCGCCAGTACATCACCGACCCCGCTTACAACCTGCGCTGAAAGAGGACGTCATGACTATGCATCTGACTCGCCGTCATGTTCTGCAATCGGCGGCACTTGGCGCCCTGTCGGCACTGCTGCCGCAAAGCCTCAGCGCCTTCGAGGATTTTTTGAGTATCGTGCGCAACGATCGAATCCTGATCCTCTTAGAGCTCGAGGGCGGCAACGATGCCTTGAACATGCTGGTTCCGTACACCGACACTACCTATAAGGAAAAACGTGCGAAGTATCTGCAGTTAAGCCCGACGAGCAGCGATTGGCGTTCGCAGGTGATTCCGTTCTCGACCTGGAGCAGCGGTACGAAATTGACCACTGCCGCTGGTTTTGGCGTGCATGCCGGGCTCGATCTGCTCAAGCCCGCCTGGAAGGCGGGCCATATGGCCTTCGTCCATGGCGTCGGTTACGCCAATCCGAATTTGAGTCACTTCCGCGGCATCGACATCTGGAACTCAGGTGCTGATGATAATCAGCCGGTCCTCGGCAGCGGTTGGTTGGGACGCATGTTTGCAAAGGAGACGGTGTCTGGCAGCCAGGCCAACACGGCGGCGGTCATCTTCCGCCGTGAAAACAATAATCCTGCGCGCAGTCCGGGCATTGCGACGATCTCGATGTCCAAGCCCAGCGATTTCCTCGGGCGCAGTACCGCCGCTCAGATCCCCCTGCCCACTGCTGATCAGTTCGCGGCGGCGAGCGGCAAGCCGGTGGTGCAGCACCTGCTCACCATCCAGCAGGCGGCGGCGGCGGCTCATGATACCTTCCAGTCCGCGGTCGGCACGCCGGTGACCTTCGCGAGCGCATTCCCCGACAACGATCTCGGCAATCAGGCCAAGTATGTCGCGCAATGCATCGCCGGCGGTCTGCCGTGCTCGTTCTACAAGATGTCGATCGGTGGTTTCGACAATCATGCCAATCAGCTCGACAAGCATGCCGATCTGATGTCGCAGGTTGCCGCTGCCCTGAGCGCCTTGCGCGCCGCCCTCATCGAGAAGGGCAAATGGAACAATGTCCTGCTGATGAGCTATTCCGAGTTCGGACGCCGCATCGCCGAGAACAGTTCCGCGGGAACCGATCACGGTACGGCAGCGGCACATTTCTTCATGGGCGGTAAGGTCATCGGCGGCATCTACGGTACCCCGCCCAATCTGGCCGCACCCGACAGCCGCGGCAATCTTCTGGCCAGTACTGATTTCCGGCAATTGTATGCGACCTGTGGCAATTGGCTGGGGATCTCTGCGAACAACCTCGCGAGCGCGCTCGATCCCTTCACCGTCGCGCCGGCGAAGCCGAAGGTCTATGCCCCGATCGCGTGCGTGAATTGGTGATCCCCAAACGCAGGTGTGGCCCGCCTGCGGCGTACGGCCGCGGCTTTGCCACCTTGGATCTGCCGTTCGATACCTTCGCCACCCTCGGTTATTTATTCCCGACCGCCTCCTCGTCAGCTCAGCGCTGAAGCTTATAGGGACTGCGCATCCTCGAGCAGTTCCTTGAGTTCCTTCATGAAGGCCGCGCCATCGGCGCCGTCGATGTAGCGATGGTCGGCCGACAGCGTCAGGCTCAGATACTTGGCGGCGAAGAAACCGCCCTGCTTGACCACCACTTCGTCACGGATGCGGCCGACGGCGATGATCCCGCTTTGTCCCGGGGGGACGATGGCGACGAAGCGATCGACCGGGAACGATCCGAGGTTGGATAGCGTGAAGACTCCGCCAGTGTACTCTTCGGGTGCGAGTTTCCCGGTACGGGCCTTTTCGACCAGGGCCGTCGATTGCGCGGCGATGTCGGCCGGGGTCAGACGGTCGCAATGCGGCACCACCGGCACGATCAGGCCGCCGGGGATCGCCACCGCGAAGCCGACATGGGCGCCATCGCGGTAGACCAGGCCCTGATCGGTCCAGGTAGCGGCGAAGGTCGGAAAGCGGCGGATGCACAGGCCTACGGCGCGGGCGAGGTAGTCACCGAAGCTGATCTTGTAGCCGGCGGCCTTGTCGGCCTCGCGACGGGCGATGAGGGCAGCAGCGTCGACGGTGATTTCCAGCTGGAAGGCCGGAATCGTGCTCGCCGAAGCGAGCATGTTGGCGGCGATGGCCTTGCGCATGGGCGACGGCTTCTCGGTCTTGGCCACCAGGGCGGCAGCGGTGGGCTTGGCCGGCTTGACCT
>JBILBP010000010.1:0-20869 GCA_044353645.1 Planctomycetota bacterium
GCAAAGCCCGCGGCTACCGGCTCCACAAGACGTTCATCACCATGGCCTACCTCATCGCCGGGAAGCTGGACCTTGGCATTCACCGTTGCTCTTCAGGTGCCCACTGATCTCGGCAAAGAGGCCGAAAAAAACTATTTCAGGCCGGCGATCAGCCACGTCACGAGGGTCCTGAACAGCACCGTCGGCTCATCGGCATGGTGGGCGACGGCGGCCGGCTTGGCGAGAGCTTCGACTGCCGCCAGGAAGGTCGCAATGGTGACATCGACCTGGATGTCGGTGCGAAAGGCCTGGGCCTCGATGGCCTGGCGCAGCAAGGCATGCAGCAGGTCGGCGAGCACCTGCCGCTGCTGCTGCCGCGCCTGGCTGTAGAGCCCGGGCTCCTTGCTTTCGAGATCGTCGTAGAGCACCGAGCCGACACTGACGAGGTGCACGCCAATGCGCTCGAGTACTTGCCGCAGGCGATCCTCATGGCTGAGTGCGGCATCGCCGAGCAGGCCGATGATCTCCGTCTCGACGGTGCGGTTGACGCGCTCGATCACCGCCGCTAGGAGGGCCTCCTTGGTTGGAAAATGCTTGTAGAGGGTCTTCTTGCTACGTCCCGCATCATCGGCGATTTCGGCGGTCGATACCCGCGAATAGCCGAACTTCATGAAGTAGTCCTTGGCCGTCTCGACGATTTCGTTTTTGACGGCGTTGTCATCCATGATGGCGTGACTCTTCACGCTGGGGGCGCGTTGTCACGCTGCGCTCTCTGCCTACGGTGGCGACGTGCCCTTCGACCGACCTTCGCCGCCGCTACGCACCAAGCCGGTGGCCGTCGTCGGCCTGCCGGCAGCGGTCGTCGGCCTGCCGGCAGCGGTCGTCGGCCTGCCGGCAGCGGTCATTCCCCATGACGAGACTCACGAGCGCCTGCGCCTCCTGGTGATTGTGGCCCTCGGCTCGTTCGCCGTCGTCGGTATCATCGCCTGGCTGATGCCGTTGCTGCTGCCGCCGGCGAGCCCGCCAACGGCGGTCATGGGCGTGCTCGCGGTGTCGGTGGTCAACGTCTGTGCGGCGATGTTCTGGCTGTTGCGACGACCGCGAGCGGTGGGCCACGTGCATGCCCTAGGCATGGGCTTCGTGGTCGTTGTGGCGTTGTTGATGGCCGCCGCCGAAGTTTCGCTGGTCCCCGAGATCAATGGCGCCCGTTGGGGCGTATCGGGGATCGGCATCTGGATCGTGCTCTTCCCGCTGGTCTATCCATCGAGCCCGCGCCTGACCCTGGTGGCAGCGCTGGCCTGCGCGAGCATGGTGCCGCTGGTGTATGGCGGCTCGCGGCTCATCGGCGCTCCCAGCCAATCCTGGACGCACCTCTTGCCGTGGATGCTGCCGCTGTACTTCTGCGCCGGCCTGGCGGTGGTGGCGGCGGCCGGAATGCATCATTATCGCCAGGCCCTTGCCAAGGCCAAACAGGATCTCCAGGAATACGGGCGCTATGAACTGGTCCGCCCGCTGGGCTCCGGCGGCATGGGCGAGGTCTGGCTCGCCCGCCATCGCCTGCTGCAGCGCTCGGCGGCGATCAAGTTCATCACCCCGCCGGCGACCGGCGATGAGGCCCACCAGGAATTTCTGGTCCGGCAATTCAAGGCCGAGGCCGCCGCCATCGCGCGCCTCTCCTCGCTGCACACCGTCACGCTCTACGATTTCGGCATCGCCGATCATGGCGAGTGGTACTACGTCATGGAGCTCCTCGATGGCATCGATCTCGAGCATGCCGTCTCCGACCACGGGCCCTTCCCCGATTGGCGGGTGGCGCAGATCCTCGCCCAGGCCTGCAGTTCCCTGGCCGAGGCCCACCGCCAGGGCATCGTGCACCGCGACATCAAACCCAGCAATCTTATGCTTTGTCGGCTCGGCGAGACCCTCGATGTGGTCAAGGTCGTCGATTTCGGCCTGGTCGAGCTCAACCCTTCCAGCAATCGCCAGGCCGGCAGCCCCCAGGCTGGCAGTTCCCAGGCTGGCAGTTCCCAGGCCAGGAGCTCGGGTCTGAGCGGTAGCGTTGGTTACCTCGCGCCGGAAATTCTCCTGGCGGAACCGGCGCTCGATGGGCGGATCGATCTCTATGCCCTAGGCTGCGTCGGGTGGTGGCTGTTAACCGCCAAGCCGGTCTTCGCGGACGCCAAGAATGTCGAAGACGAATGCGTGCGCCATTGCAGCGAGCCGCCTCCACGGGCGATCCTCACGGCCGGCGGCCATGATCCGCAGCTCGTCCAACTGCTCATCGAGCTGCTCAGTAAACGCCCTGAGGCCCGTCCTGCCAGCGCTACCGCAACACGGCAACGACTGCTGTCGTTGCCGTGTTGCCAGCGCTTCGATGAGGCCGCTGTGGCGGCGTGGTGGGCGTCTACAGCGAGACCTTCGGAACGCGCGCCTTCGGAGGTATCAGCAACGAGACCAGGATCAGCGTCGCAAAGCCCAGCGGTACGGTGACGATCGCCGGCTGGCTGAAGGGCACCAGGGTCGCCGCCGCTGCCGCATCGGCAGTGAAGCCGTAGACGTTCTGGAAGGCCTCCTTGCTCACCAGTACCCAGCCCAGCGAGCTCAACAGGCCGACGATGATGGCGCTGGCCACTCCCTGTTTGCTCGTGCCGCGCCAGAACAGGATCATGATCAGCGCCGGGAGGTTGGCCGAGGCCGCGATGTTGAAGGCCCATCCGACCAGGGCCGAGACATTCATGGCCTGGAATTGGATACCCAACCACATGGCGATGCCGCCGACTACGAGCGCTGCGAATTTACCGGCGCGTACCTGATGGGCATCGCTCAAATTCATCTTGCAGACGTTCTTCAGGAGATCGTGGACGATGGCCCCGGCGGAAGCCATGATCAGCCCGCTTACCGTGCCGAGCACGGTGGTGAAGGCGATGGCACTGATGATCGCGAATGGCAGTTCGCCGAAGGTCCGCGCCATGAGCGGGGCGGCGGTATTGGTATCAGTCAGATCCAAGGCCCCGCTGGTCATAGCCCCCAGTCCGAGGAACAGGGTCAAGGTGTAGAAGAATCCGATCACCCCGATGCCGACCACCGTGCTCTTGCGCGCGCTGCGCTGATCCTTGACCGTATAATAACGGATCAGGATGTGCGGCAGCGAGGCCGTACCGCAGAATAGGGCGAGCATCAGCGACAAGAAGTCGATGCGTGAAAGCACCGCTTTCTTGCGCGCTGCCAGCGATTCCGGCTTGGCCGGATCGGCCACCGGCAACTCGCCCTGGATGCCCTTGAATAACGGATGTTGGCCGGGCTGCATCAACTTGGCTCCGGGCGTGGGCTTCTGGCCCCACACTGTAGTAGTCGTGCCATCGGCATCCTTGATGACCTCCTTGCTCCACAGCAGGACTTCACTGTCCTCGAGGACCGTCAGGTAGCCGCTGGGCGACAGCGGTCCGGTGCTGGTCGCCCCGCCGGGCAGCTTGCTGAGTCCGCCGACCGGAATGAGCTTACCGCCCGCCGACTTCGCGACGCCATTGATAGTCTGCACGGTGCCGCTGGCATCAGCGACCATCCATTGCACCTGACTGAGGGTGTTGTCGGCATCCTTGCGCCACAGCACGCCCTGCGCATCGCGGACGTAGGGCTTGCCAGGCCAGGCCTCGGTGAGCGGTTCCGAAAGCGGCAGCCCATGGCTGAAAGTCGTGTCGACGTGCAGGCCACGACCGAGGATCAGCATCGCCAGGATGGCGCAGAAGGTCACCAGCAACGAGCCTTTGATGAACTGCACCCAGGTCGTCGAGACCATGCCGGCGGTGACCACGATGATGGTTACGATACTGCCTACCACCAGCACGCCCTGCACGTGCGACCAGCCGAGCAGGGTCTTGATCAGGGCCCCGGCCCCGACCATCTGCGGAATGAGGTAGAACACGCTGACGATCAGGGTCGAGATCGCCGCCGTGAGCGTGATGCTGCGCGAATCGAAGCGACTGTTGAGGGCATCGGCGAAAGTGAATCGGCCGAGACGCTTCAGCGGTTCGGCGATCACGAACAAGGCTACGATCCAACCGGCAAGGAAGCCGATCGAATACAGGAAGCCGTCGTAGCCGTAGAAGGCGATCATGCCGCAGATGCCGAGGAACGATGCCGCCGAGAGATAGTCGCCGGCAAAGGCGATACCGTTGACGAACCACGGGATCTGGCCGTGGGCCGCGAAGTATCCTTCCGATGATTTTGCTTTGCGGCCGAGCCAGAAGCTAATGCCCAGCACCGTACCGACGAAGAACAGGAAGGTAATCAGGGTCGTCGGATGCATCTCAGGCCGCATCCTTGCCGCCGCGGGCGAAGGTGAGGTAGACCAGGGCCAGGCCGAGGGCTGCCATGATCAAGGACATCCCATAATGGATGGCGAGATTGATGCCGCCGAAGGGCCGCCAGCCGATGAGGGTCGGACAAAATGCCGACATGTAGACGAAGGTGGCATAACCGATGAGATAGAGGGCGAACAGCCACAGCCCCAGCCGGGCATTGAAGCGATCATCTGGCGAGGGATCTGACGAACGTGGACTTGGCTGCGGATCGGTCATTGAAACTCCAGAAGGTGCGGAGTGCTACGTTGGTAATCGCTGATGGCAACTAAACTTTTGTTTCCTCATTATTGCATGCAGGCGTCGGGGGTCGCCAAAGTGCGCGCATCGAGCAAGGAGGCGGTCTCCTCGAGCACGTTCAGGGCGCGCAGATCGCGCACATGGTTCACGACCCATTGCCCATCGAGGTATTCCAGGGCCGTGCAGCTATCGACCCAATCACCGGAATTGAGATACAGCACCTCGACGGTGCGCTCGCCCTGTGCGATCTGTACAAAGCGTTTGTTGGCGGCATGGATATGGCCGCAGACGATGACCTCGCACCCGCGTTCGGCAGCCATGCGCGCGCAGACCTCTTCAAAGTGGGCGATGTGGCGGGCGGCCGAGGCGAGGTGATGTTTGAAATAGGTCGCCGGCGAGATGCGCGACATGCCTAGGTAGGCGCGCGCGCGGTTGAGCCAGGCGCTGATGAACGATACCACTTCATAGCTCATGCCGCCCATCCATTGCAGCCAACGCGGGGTCGCGATCAAGGCGTCAAAAGCATCGCCATGGAGGAACCAATGCCGCTTGCCGTCGAGCTTTAATTCGAGGCGGTCGACGAGCTCCACCGTGCCGAGCATGCATGGGGAATAGCGGCGCAGGGCCTCATCGTGGTTGCCGGTCACGTAATGGACCGGAATGCCCTGTTGCGAATATTTCAACAGGCGGCGAAGGACCTTGAGGTGGCTTTCCGGCCAGAACGATTTTGAGAATTGCCAGATGTCGAAGATGTCGCCATTGAGAACAATACGTTGGGGTGCAATGGTCTTGAGGTAAGCCAGCAGCTCTTCGGCGCGACAACCATGATATCCCAGATGAATATCTGAGAGTACCAGCACTTCGACGCGTCGACGTTGGCTCATGTCCTCAGCCGTTGGCGAGGTAGATCGCTGCCGTCGCCATCAGCGAACCGATGGCTGCACCGCTGAGCACGTCACTGGGATAATGCAGGCCGAGCACCAGTCGCGAGCATGCCACCAAGCTCGCGAAGGGGATCAGGAACCAGCCCAGTTCCGAATGCGCATGCGTCACCAGCAGGGTGAAGCCGACGGCATGCAGGGTGTGCCCAGAAGGGAATGAAAAGCGATCAAGCGGCGCCACCGTCAGATGCGGCATGGTGTAGGTCTCGCATGGGCGTGGCCTTTGGGTGTGCAGCTTGAGCCAGCGGTAAACCAGCGTCGAGGCGGCCCCGGTCAGGCACATGAGCCCGGTGAGCTGCCAGTCGCCATAGACCAGTACCATCATCACCATCAGGCAATACCAGAATACCCCATCGCCGAGGCGGCTGATAGCGGCGAAAAAAGGTCCTGCCAGACGCCGTCGGTTGAGGCGGTTGCAGCGCACGCACAGCGTCGATTCATACGCGGCAAGAGCGGACAAGTGCATGTGTCGGTATCCTTAGATTGCAGGAGATTGGCCGCCCAGCGTAAAGAATTGACGAAGGATGTGGGTATTTCATCGGCGTCAGGCGACGCTGGACAGCCCGAGCGCGCGATGCGCGCGCAGGGTGGTCGAGGGCTGGTCAGCGGTGCTCCGCAGGAGCATCTCGAAGCGATCGATCACCGCATTCCAACCGATGCATTCGGCGGTTGCGCGGGCTGCCGGGCGCAGGCGCGCGATCTGCGCGGGGTGGGTGGCAAGGATCCCGGCCATGTGCATCCACGAGGCTTCGTCACCGAAGTTGGCAAGCAGGCCGTTCTCTTCATGTTGCACGTAGGACTTGGCGGCGGCGTAGTCGAAGCTCACCGTCGCCAGTCCGCTGGCCATGGCTTCGAGCAGCACATTACCGAAGGTCTCGCTCATCGACGGAAAAAGGAAGATGTCGGCCGAGGCATAATGACGGGCGAGGTCGTCTACCGGCAGGGCGCCGGTGAAATGGACCTCGGGGAATTGTTCGGTGAATCCCCGCCGCAGCGGACCTTCACCGACGACCACCAGCCGAGCTCGCGGCAGGGCCGCGCGAATGCGCTGGAAGGCAGCGAAGGCCAAGGGGAGGTTCTTCTCCGGGGCCATCCGACCGACATGCAAGAGCACCGGATCGGAGGGCTGCGCGCCCCAAGTTCGGCGCAGGGCCGGATCGCGCTTTTCGGGTGAAAAAAGCTGCGTATCGACACCTCTGCCGAGCGTCACGAGGTTGGCGAAGCCGGCCGTCGAGAGCTGCTCGAGGAGGTCCGGGCTGGGCACCATGGTCACCCGTGTGCGGTTGTGAAAACGTCGCAGGTAGGCGGCGACCAGGCCATGCATCAGGCCGAGGCCGTAGTGGTGACTGTAGTCATGGAAATTGGTATGATACGAACTGGCCAGCGGCAGGCGCAGCTCTTCGGCGGCGGACAAGGCCGAGCGTCCCAGCGGCCCTTCGGTAGCGATATGCACCACATCCGGGCGTTCGCGGCCCCAGATCTCGCGCAGGCGTCCGCCGGCTGGCAGGCCTAGGCGTAAGCCGTGATAACGGGGGATGGGCAGGCTGGGTAGGACGACATGGCTGATGCCGGTGGTCGGCGCTCCGGGGGTTTCGTGCGGCCGGTGGCAGCGGACCACCTGCACCTGATGGCCACGCTGCGCGAGACCTTCGACCAGACGCCCGAGGGTCATGCTGACGCCGTTGATTTCGGGGGGGAACGTCTCGCTGACGAGGGCGATGCGCAGCTGCCGGAACTCGGGAAGTGGATGAACCATGGTCGCATACGATCGCAAATGGTGATGAAGAGCTGGTCAAGACCGAGCAAAGACGGGACTCTAATGATGGTATCAAATGCACATTTCGTCTTTACGAATCCTTAATCAAATGGAGAATCATAGCCCTCGTGAGCACGGCTCTGTCACTTCTCGCGCCAGCCATTCCCCTGTGGCGAGGCCTCACTGCGCCCCCGACGACCGCGTCGGCGATCGCGCAGGCGCAGACCCGCATTCTCGGCAAGCTTTTGCGCCAGCTGGCGCCAACCGTGATCGGTCGGCGTTTCGGCTTGGCCGCGATGACCCCCGCCGATTTCCGTGAGCGCATGCCGGTGCTGCAGTACGCTGATTTGCAGTCCGAGATCCAGCTCTGCGTGGCCGGTCAGGCGGGAGTGCTATTCCGCGGCCGACCCTTTGCCCTGGCGCAGACCAGCGGCACCACCCGTGAGGCCCAGGCGGCTGAGCGCTACATCCCGCAATCCGCGGCGCTCATGCGCCATCATCGCCGCGGTGGGTCCGCGGCCCTTGCCCGGGTCCTCGGCCGGGCCCCTGAGGTATTGCGCGGACGGATGCTGCTGCTGGGCGGTTGTACCGCTCTTGACCGCCGTCAGGCGGTACCGATCGGCGATCTCTCGGGCATCTGCGCGGCGGCCTTGCCGCGCTGGATCGCAGGCGCCTATGAGCCGGGTCGGGCGATCGCCGATGAGCCAGATTGGGATCGCCGCCTAGAGCTGATGGCCGCCCGCCTCGCGCCCTTGGACGTGCGCCTGGTATCTGGCATTCCAGCCTGGCTATTGATGCTCTTCGAACGCCTGGTGCAGCGCCATGGGCGGCCGGCAGCGGCCTTATGGCCGCAGCTACGGACGATGATCCATGGCGGCCACGCCATCGAGCCGTTCATCAGCACCTTGGCGACCCACCTCGACGGCGGCACGCTGATGCAGGAGGTCTATCCCGCGAGCGAAGCCTTCATCGCCATCGGCCAGCATCCGTGGCGTCTCGGCGATGGTCTGCCAGCACCATTGGAACTGCTGACCGATCATGGTGTGGTTCTGGAGTTCGCCGATGATGCCGGAAAAGTCTACGGCGCTCATGAGCTCGACAGCGGTGGCCTATACCGTGTACTGGTGACCACCCCGGGCGGCCTGCTGCGTTACCAGGTCGGAGATCTGGTGCGCGCGGCGGGTCTGGGTGTGGTGCGCTTCGCCGGACGCATCAAGACGCGCATCTCGGTCTTCGGCGAGCATGTCGAAGGCGATGCCTTGGCGGCGGCCCTGGCCCATGCCACTTCTGCCACCGGTGCCGCCGTCGCCCACTACCATGTCGCCCCGCGCCTGCCCTCGCCGGCGCATCCGCAAGGGACGCATGAGTGGTTCGTGGAGTTCGCCATTGCGCCCTCGGATCCCGCGCTGTTCGCGCAGGCCCTGGACGGGTTCCTCACTGCCAGCGTGCTCGATTACGCTGCCCATCGCCAGGGTGGACAGTTGCTGGCACCGATCGTGAGCCCGCTGCCCAGTGGCAGCTTCCACGCTTATCTTGCCGCCAGAGGGCACCTCGGCGGGCAGCACAAGGTGCCCCAAGCCTGGCCTGACCGCACCATCGCTGATTCCCTCTCACGTTTTTCTGGAACTTAAGATGCGCCCTTCGACTGAGCATTTCGAGCGGACCTGTTTCATCACCGAGCGTGGCCGCGGCGACCATCACGCTGTCCTCCTGCCCGGCCTGGTACCGGATGGTGCCGAGACTTTTCTCCGCCAGCAGACGCTCTTCCGCGCCTTCGGCGATGTCACCACCATCAATTATCCGTACAACGGCTTCGATCTCGATCGTCTGCTCGAGGCCCTGGAAATCCGCATCCGCGCCGCCGCCCAGGCCGGTGAGCGGCCGGTATTGGTGGGAGTCAGCGTCGGTGGTGGCATCGCCCTCGAACTGCTGCGTCGCACTCAGAGCAATCCCCTGCCATTGGCGGCGGTGATTCTCGTCAGCCCGCTGACCTGCGTCGATGATCTGGCGCCGATGTTCAAACGTTTCCTCGATCCCGTGCTGCATCCGCCGGAAGGCACCACCGCCACCCAGGCAATCGAGAAGGCTCGGGTGTTCTTTCGCGCCCTGGCCTCGCGTTCAATGGGCGAGCCGCTGCTTTCGCGTTGGAAGGCCCTGTTCACGCCGCCGCATGGCTGGATCCAATTGCGCGAGCAGGGCGTCCGCCTGCGCATCGAGCGTACGCTCGACGATATTCCCGCCGCGGGCGGACTCGAACGCGTGCAAGCCATACTCCAATTCCTTGGCGTCCATCAGGTACGCGGCGAGCTCACCAAGGCCCCGACCCTGATCTGCTGGGGCTCACGCGAACGCCATACCTTGCGCATGGATGGCCCAGGCACCGGCCTGCTCTGTCGCCCCGATCTGGCCTTCCGCCTGTTCCCGGAGGTCGAGATCCAATGGGTCTATGACCATGACGGCGAGGCCGTGCCGCATGCCTCGCTGCTCAAGCATGCCCATGCCTTCAACCCCTTGTTCAAGCGTTTCCTCAAGCGCGTCAGCCGTGCCGCGAACAAGCGCAATCCCGATGAGGCCTTGGCAGGTCAGCGCGCATAGGATTTCTTCGCCGTTTTTTCACCGCGTCTTCATCACCGGCCGCAAGCTGGAATGATGCCCAGCGCTAGCCTCCGCCCCAGCGTCGTTGATCGTCTGAATCAACGCGTCTTCGATGCCCTGTATGGCCGCTCGCTGGTCTACAATACCTGTTGGGAAGACCCGGCCCTGGATCGCGAAGCGATGCGTCTGGGCAGCGACGATACCGTGCTGATGATCACCAGCGCCGGCTGCAATGCCCTCGATTATGCGCTGGATCAACCGCGCCGCATCCATGCCGTTGATGCCAATCCGCGGCAGGGGGCGCTGCTCGAACTGAAGATCGCTGGCATCCGCAGCCTCGCATATGAGGACTTTTTCGCGATCTTCGGCCAGGGCTCGCATCCGCGCTTCGACGAACTGTACGAGGATGTCTTGCGCGACGAGCTGTCGCCCTGGGCGCAGACTTTCTGGGATCATCGCCGGCGCTGGTTCAGCGGCCGCGGCTGGCGCGACAGCTTCTATTTTCATGGCTTATCGGGTTTGGTCGCACGCTTGGCGCGGACCTATGTCGGCAAGCGCGGGGCCCTGGCCCTCGGCCTGCAGCAATTGCTGACGGCCAAGGATCTCGCGCAGCAGCGGGCGTTGTACGATGAGGTGGTGGCGCCGAGGCTGTGGACGGCGCGCATGCAGTGGGCGGTTTCGCGGCAGACGACCATGAGCCTGTTGGGTGTGCCGCATGCCCAGACCAAGCAGGTGGCGCAGGCTCACGCCGATGGCGTCGCCGGCTTCATCCGCGCCAGCATCGATCGGGTCTTCCGCGAACTGCCGCTATCGAGCAATTATTTTTGGACGCTGTACCTGCGCGGCCATTATACGTCTGACAACTGTCCGAACTATCTCACGCCGGCGGGCTTTGCGGCGCTGCGCGGCGGTCTCGTTGAACGCATCACGGTGCATACCGCGACCGTCAGCGGCTTCTTGCGCAGCCACGACGTAGCCCCGACTCGTTTCGTGCTCCTCGATCATATGGATTGGATGAGCCATTTTCGTCCCGCCGATCTCGCTGATGAATGGGATCTGATCCGTCAGCGCGCCGCCCCCGGGGCGCAGATCCTCTTCCGTTCGGCGGATACCCGTGCGGCCTACCTCGACGAGGTCCGTACCGCCGACGGCCGCAGCGTCAGCGAGCAGCTGTGTTTCGACGCCGAGCTCAGTGCGGTACTGCATGCGCGTTGCCGGGTGGGGACCTATGGCGGTTTCCACATCGCGAAGCTGCTCCCGTGATCGCCGATCTTCCGGTCCTGTGGCGTCTGCTGCGCGGCATGCCGAACACCGGCACGCAGCAGGAGCGTCTCGAAGGCTTCTATGCCGGACAGGCGCAACGTTACGATCACTTCCGCGAACGGCTTCTGCAGGGCCGGGCCGAAACCGTGGCTGAACTCGCTGACTGCCTGCCCGAGACCGGCGCCACGCTGGTTGAGCTCGGTTGCGGCACCGGCCGCAACCTCGCCTTTCTCGGAGCCCAGCGCCAACGCCTGTGGCGGACGTGGGGGGTCGACCTGTGCCCTTCGCTGCTCGCCCAGGCACGCGCTCGTGACTGGCCTGATGTTCAGTGGGTGGCCGCCGATGCCACGGTCTGGCGTCCGCCGCAGCTGGTCGACGGCGTACTCTGTGCCTACAGCCTGACCATGATCCCGGACTGGTTCGCGGCGGTCGACAATGCCATCACCATGCTTCGGCCCGGCGGCACGTTGGCAGTAGTCGATTTCCATGTCCCGCGTGGCAGCGGAGCCGGACGGACCTTTTGGCCGTGGTGGTTCGGCCACGATGGCGTGCACCCCAATGCCGATCTTCTGCCCTACTTGCACCACCGCTTACGTGCGCTGCGCGTAGTCGAAGGTCGTGCCCAGCTGCCCTACCTACCGGGCCTGCGCGTGCCGTGGTTCCGCTTCGTGGGTAGCAAGGCGCCGTGATCTGCGATCAGCCGAAGGAAGCCGGTGAGAACTTTTGGGAAGCGATGGGCATGATCAGCGAAATCTGCGGGAGCGCGCAGTGCCGCGAGGGAAATGCCGGGTAATCGCCGGCGTCTGGGCGACCTGGCACTATACCTGTGGGCGGGGTGCAAGTCGTCCGGCTTTCGAGGCTTTCGAGGCTTTCGAGGCTTTTGAGACAATCTAGGTCTTATGTCGCCGCCGGCGCAGTGCGCGGATGGCGCATCCTCATTTGCGCTGCATTTTGACCGGAGGGGGATTCCACCAATCGTTGAAATGGGCGAGGACCCGATCGCGGAGCAGCCATGATAAGGCCAGGAACAAGGCCATACCGGTCGCGATCAGCAACCAGCGTGCGCCTTCGCTGATACCGCCAACCGCCGCACCGCCGGCACTCTTGGGCTTCTTCACCCCGGCGATGATCGCCAGGTCGTGTTCGAGATCGGCGAGCGTGGCGTAGCGTTTTTCAGGTTTCTTCTGCAGGCAGCGGCGGACGACCGCCTGGATCTGTTGATCCATCGAACGTGGAAATTTCGGTTCGTCCTCGTTGTGCATCTTGAGCAAGGTGTACGGATCACTGGCGTTGAACGGGGTATCGCCGTTGACCATCTCATAGAGCAGTACCCCGAGTGCGTAGATATCGGATTTGCCGGTAACCAGATGGGTGTTCTGGCACTGTTCCGGACTCATGTAGAGCGGAGTGCCCATGATCTGCCCGGTCATGGTGATGCGCGTGCGTTTGACGTCGAAAGATTTCGCCAAACCGAAATCGGCGACCTTGACCACCGAACCCTTTTTGATGTTGTCGATCAGAAAATCGATGCGGTTGTTGGCGGCCTTGGTGATCAGCAGGTTTTCGGGCTTGAGATCGCGATGCACGGTCTTGCAATCGCGCAGCCCGCGAATGGCCATGATCGTGACCCAGGCGGCTTCTTTCGCTGGCAGGCTCTTCTTTGCTTCGAGATAGTCGCGCAGGCTCCCGCCGGCCATGTACTCCATCGCCAGGTAGGGGAATTGCAGGTATTTCCCAGTTCCACGGTAGGCCACCACATAGGGGCTGTCGACGCCTTTGATGACTTCGACTTCGCGCTCGAAGCGCTGCAGGTCGTTGGGGCTTTCCAATAACTTGATGGCGATGAGTTCTTCCGGGTTGCGTACCAGTTGGCAGCGGAAAACCGAACCGCAGCCACCTTCACCGAGTTTTTTGACTACCTTGTATTTGCCGTCGATGAGGTCACCCCGTTCGAGCTTGGCTTTCAGTTCGAGAACTTGGGTGGCCATGGGTAGCCACTATGGCACTTGGCGGCCGGTGCCAACAGGGCGGGCAGCGTGGCGCCGGCGGCGGTAGTTGGCACAGTCGGCTCTTGTCATGCGTACCGAAGCAGAACTCGAAACCTGGCTGTCGACGGCGGTCGACCATGAACGTGCGGGCACTTTCCGGGATATACGGATCGAGCGTTTTCGTTCTTTTCTCGGCCTTTTACCACCTCCGCCGGCGCCGTGCACCATCGGCGGCACGAAGGGCAAGGGCTCGACCGTGCGACTGCTCGAAGCCGCCATCGGCGTCCATGGGTATGCGACGCTGGCTTTCACCAGCCCGCACGTGCACAGCGTCCGTGAACGTTGGCGCATCAATGGCGAGCCGGCAGCCATGGCGCAACTAGCGCCGATTGCGTTGGAGATCGCCGCGATCGAATCCCGAAGCGGCATGCAATTGACGTACTTCGAGCGCACCGCGGCGATGGCGGTGCTCCTGGCAGTGGCCATTCGCGATTGCTTCTTGTTGTGGGAGGTCGGTCTGGGCGGACGCCTCGATTGCGCTAATGCCCTTGATTGCCGGCTGGCGATCATGACCCATCTCTCGCATGACCATCGTGAGATCCTTGGCCCCGATCTGCGTGCGATCGCCGGTGAAAAGGTGCCGATCGCACGCGCCGGACGGCCATTGCTCATCGCTCCCCAGTCAGCTGCCGGCGCGGTCGCCTTCACCCAGGCCTTGGCCCAGCAATTCCCCACGGGATTGACGCCGACCTGGGTTACCCGTCACGGTCAGTCTTTCACGTTGGCCCTGCTCGGCGAGCATCAGCAGGACAATGCCAGCACGGCCTTGGCGGCGGCGGCACTGATCGTTCCCGACTTTGATGAGGACCGCGCCCGCCGCGGCATGGCGACGGCGACCTTGGCGGCGCGCTGCCAGCTCGTCACCGTCGGGGCTCGCCGGTTGCTCATCGATGGGGCTCACAACGGACCGAGCATCGCCGCCACCTTGGCCGTCGCCGAGAGCCAATTGCGTGCGCCGTGGCGGTTGGTGTTGGGCACGGCAACCGACAAGGAGATCGACGAGATCGCGGCCGTCATGCCACCGGGGATCGAGATTATTCGCTGCGGCTACGATTCTCCGCGCGCGCGCGGGCCGCAGCAGTGGCCGGCGGTCTTGATGGCCACGCCCTGGTGCGCCGACATCAACGCCGCTATCGCCCATCTGGTGACCTTGGACGAGGCCGATGTCTGCATTACCGGCAGCTTCTATCTCGCTGCTGAGGCTCTTCGGGCGGTCAACGCCGGTACCGATTTCGAGCGCCACCGCTGCTGATATCCATCGCGGATTTCCCAGCAGTGAGGCCCGCTGCACGGTCGCCAAGAACGGAACAATTCGACGCTACGAGCTCGCCGTCTGAGCCAGGCGGAAGCGTCTGAGCTTGTATTGCCCAGAGATCCACCGGAATCTTCCTGCCCGGCATGAAGCTGCCCCGGGAGGGGCCTGGGAAGAATGGAGCGGGAATAGGGTGGTCCATGCACGGTCACGCCGCCGTCGGGTCGTCCTTCACTGCGAGGCGGACGAGTTTCGCGTCGAGGCGCTTAGGGGCGTCCCCCTGGACCTTGGCCGGCACGACCCCCCCCCAATTCCCTGACGATAAAATGTGGGAAGCCTCATCCGAACCTCGGCGAACCCCTGATCTTCATCCGCTCGGCGGAAGGTTTGCTCCTGAATCTGCAGGCGGGGGGCCGCCCCTTACGGCGGCGTCACTGAATAACACTGGGCGAACGTTATCATTTCATCCGCATCCACATGGATTTGGCGTCGGGAGGACTTGAAATCGCCGAAGTCTGGGTTTTATCCGGAGTGAGGTTTTCCACATGCCCATCAGCGAACAGATAATTCCAGGTGCTCCGGTGCAGCGGCACGTTGCCCCCGGCGACTTCCGCGCTGAGATTGATTTGGCCAGTCGCATTTCCGTACGTGCAGCCGTTGGGGCGCAAGTAATGAGCCGTTTGGGTGCCCGCAAAATCGATGGTGACCCCCCAGCAGCCCCCCAGGTCGGCATAGGGATGGCGCAATTCCCCCAAGAGGATGGTGGTCGCTGGCGAAGAAATTTGGCTCATCCGTGCTGCCCAGTCAGCAGCATAAGGGCTATTACCGCCGACATAGTTTTCTCCGCTGTCAGGGGTCTCTGCACACCAGTATAAACCCTTGATGCTGCTTGCATTCGGGGGAACTCCTCGGGCCAGCTTTGGGGCATAGGACCAACCACCGGAAGAAAACGCATACGACCTCATCCAGGCTCCGGCGGCTCCAAGGTCGAGATTTCGCACCCGGTATTCCTCTGAAGGGCAGGTGTACATGGCGTAGGCTTTGAGTTTCGTTGGGTTGGTAACCTCATCCTTCCGCAAGTGGGTGTTCCATTGATACAGGCCATCGGTCGAGCTCAGGGGAATATCTCGACCGTCATAGCTGCTCAGCCGGTCGTCCCAGCTGATATATTGGCCAGTATCAGCACCCCACTGCCCGGCCGGAAGACCACCCCGGTTGTCGCCGGCGTACACCAGCATGAGCGAACAAATTTGCCGTAGATTGCTGGCGCACAGGACGCGGTTCGCTGAGGACTTAACCAACCTCATCGCCGACATGAGGACCGCCATCAAAATGCCCAAAATGGCGACTACCAAGAGCATCTCGATCAGCGAGAACCCTCGGCAACCAGTAGGATTTTGGCTCAAAGTAAATGGCATGGAAATCCTACTCCCGGTAACGAGGCCTTGTTCATGGCTAGGCCTCTAGATGTCGACGTCTTTCAGCGATGACGACTCATGGCAAGGTGGGCAGGCGCACTTCTGTTATTATTTAACAAAAGTCTTCAAAGTCAATCATGGGACACAGCTATCCCTGGTCCGTGTACCATGATGAGCTGCCCCAGTTCGAGGCCGTATTCACTCAGTTCGAGCTCAGCTGTCGGAAATTTGTAGACGGTAGCCCAGGCCTCGGGGTCAGCGCTATTGCCGGGGTGAGGCCTCGGCAGCAGGGGGCTTGAATACATGTTCGGCACAAATGCGCGCAGGCGCCGGGAGGGCGCCGAAATCGCCGCTGCGCACGGCTGAATAAGCCTCATCAAGCCGTTTCTGACCGACGCCGGGCAAGGCGTCGACCATCCACCGCTCAGCGCGGTGCGCATCACGCAGCGCTGGCGCCGGCGCTGCTGGCCAGAGGCGGGCATGGGCTCCGAGACCGAGTACCGCCGCGATGCCGATAGCGAACCACCAGCGCTCGCTCATGTCCGGATGCGTGCGAAGCGGCCCTTGCCGGCGCTATCGTCGATGATCGTAGCGGTCAGGCCGAGCTGCGTCGCGAGGGCGGTGATCGCCTCGCCCTGCTGCCAACCGTGTTCGAGCCACAGGGTCCCGGCTGGACACAATCGGCGGGCATCGGCGACCAGCGGGCGGATCAGGTCGAGACCGTCGGCGCCGGCGAAGAGCGCCATGGCCGGCTCATAGCCCAGTTCGGGATCGCACAGATGGCGTTCGTGCTCGGCAATGTAGGGCAGGTTGGCGACGACCACGGCATAGGGCCCGGCGAGATGTTCGGCCAGGTGGCCGTGATGAAAGGTGACTTCGAGCGTATGCGTCTGGGCGTTGGCCTTGGCGATGACGAGGGCCTCGACCGAGACGTCGGTGGCTTCCACGCTGCAGTCGGGACGAATCTGTTTGAGGGCCAGGGCGAGGGCGCCTGAGCCGGTGCCGACATCGAGGATGCGGCAGGGCTCGCTGGGTAACTCGCGAAGGATGAGATCGACGAGTTCCTCGGTTTCCGGGCGGGGCACCAGCACGGCGGGCGAAACCGCCAATTTCAAGGCCCGGAACGGCTGACTGCCGAGGACATAGGCCAACGGCTCGCGCTTGCCGCGACGGGCCACGCGCTCGCGCAGGCGGACGACATCGCTTTCGCCGACGGGCATATCGAAGCGCGTGTAGAGCTCGAGGCGGCTGAGTCCGAGTGTCTCAGAGAAGATCCACTCGGCTTCGCGCCGATGATTGGGCAGCCCCTTGGTCTGCAGCCAGGCCGCGGATTTCTGCACCAAGTCGATGAGCGTGGGCTGGATCATGGGCACATCGTCGGGCGCCTCCGGCGGTGGCCAAGGGGGGAGCATACCGGTCATCTGCGCCAGTCTCGTTGCGGTTGCCCTGACGCGGTTGGCGGACATGGTCGGAGCGATGGATGATGGTTTCGCCCCAATCGTGCTGTTGTTGCTGCTCGGTTCGGCGCTGGCGGTGGGTACCACGCGTCTCGGCCTGGGAGCCTTGCCGGCGTATCTGATCGCCGGCGCCGCCTGCGGACCAGGGTTCATGTCGTTGATCGATGAGCAGCAAGTCGCGCATCTAGCCGGGGTCGGGGCCGCCTTGCTGCTTTTCGCCCTGGGGTTGGACATGGATCTGACGGCCATGGGCCGGCGCCTGCGCACCGTCGGTACGGCCAGCGCCATTCAGGTGACCCTCACCATCGTCATCGTCGCCCTGGCGGCGATGGTGCTGGGCATGCCGGGCGGCCAGGGTCTAGCTCTGGGAGCCTGCCTCGCGATGAGTTCATCCCTGCTCATCCTGCGTGCCCTCGATGAGCACCATCTGCGTGGCAAGGAAGAGGGTCAGATGGCCTTGGGGATTTCTCTGGCCCAGGATGTCGCGCTCGGTCCGCTGTTGGTCGGCCTGTCGTTCGTCCTTCCGCTCGGGCCCCGTCCGCCGCTGTGGCTGATGAGCCTGGGCATTGTCGGTCTACTCGCGGGGACCATGCTCCTGCGATTATTGCTGATTCCGGTGATCCTCGCACGCGTGCGCCAAGCGCAGGTTTCCGAACTGCAGGTGGCCTTGGCGGTGGGCGTGGCCCTGGGCGCGGCATGGGCGACCAATGCGGTCGGACTCGGCGGAGCCGTGGGCGCCTTCTGCGCTGGCCTGGCCTTCGGCCGTGACCGGCAGTCGGTGGCGCCGGCGGTCGAGCCGCTGAAGGGGCTGACCGCGATCTTCTTCTTCGCCGCCACCGGTTTGCTGTTTTCTCCAACCTATGTCGTCGGGCATCCGCTGACGGTGGTGGGCATGCTGATCGGCACCATCTTCGTCAAATCGGTGATCGCCGGACTCGCCCTGCGGGTGGTGGGGATGTCGGTGCGTTCGGCCATCGGCTGCGGCCTGTTGCTGGGAAATGTGGGTGAATTCTCGATCATCCTCGCCGGGAATCTTTTCAGCGGCACGTCCGACCCGGCGCTGATCGAGCTTCATCAGCTGATTCTCACCACCTGCGTTCTGAGCTTCCTGTGCATGCCTGGAATCACCTGGCTCGCCGGCAGGTTCCTGCCCCGCTCGCGCAGCCGGCTGATCGAGGCGTACGGCGAAACCGTGGTCATCGCCGGCCTCGGCCCAGTGGGCAATACCGTGGTCCAGACCCTGCGCGCCCAGGGCCTGCCCTTGATGCTCGTCGATCGCAACGAGCACCTGCTCAGTCCATGGCAGGGGGTCGATGGGATCCGCTGCTATCAGGGTCGGATCGAGGACATGGACGACTGGCTGCCGACCCTCGGCCATCGACCAGGTCTGGTGGTGCTGACCTATCCCATCGCCGACACCTCGGCCCTCATCGCCGGCCGGCTGCGCGACATGGACCCCGGGCTGGTGATCGTCGCACGGGCTCCTTACGAGGCCCAGATCGCCACGCTTGAGCGCGCCGGCGTACGCTATGTCATCTGCGACGAACGCGAGACCGCCCGCGCCCTGCTACCGCTGCTCCAACGCGCTCTACTGAATGCCGCCCAGGATCCCGAGTATCAGCGTACCCGCGCCACCCAACGAACCCTGCAGCGTTTGGCCGCCGTCCTGCCCTTCCTGCCCCCCGCCGACGGCCAGCTTGACAAACCTCCGCCCGAACCATGATCCTCTGCCTGCCACGATGCTCCCATCGTCTAGTGGCCTAGGACAGTGGATTCTCAGTCCGCGAACTGGGGTTCAAATCCCCATGGGAGTACCAAGATATAAACCCTGTAAGTGTTAAAGCTTACGGGGTTTTTCTTTACCTGCCTAAATTTGCTATTCTCCGGACCGTCCTACGCCCGCCCCACAGGCTGAAGAGCTTCCTGCTGAGGGTGCGTTAACGACCGGTCAGGACCTTGGCGCCGGCATTGATCAGCTGCCCCACGCTTACTACGTGCCGTTGGCGGGTATATCTGGACTGTACAACGTGAGGATGCCGGTAGTTCCACACAAGCATACCTCGCGGCGTTTTTAGAGGTAGGTGATGGCGAGGAAGGCGGTGAGCGCGAGGATCGCAAAACCGAGGGCGAGCCAGGGGAGCAGGCCCATACCAGGCGACGGCGGATGCTCGAGAAAGGCCGAGCTGAGCAATGGCATATGCGTATCGCTTGAGGAAGTTTCCAATGACGGGTGGGGGGCTCTCGCGGGAACGGGGATCTCGACGTGCTGCGTCATGGGTCCTGAGGGCAGCGTTAGGCGCGCCGAGGAGGGCCGTGATGAGATTTTTTCCGGGCCGGCTTTGGGCCCCGTCGTGGCGACTACCGTCGGCGCATTGCGGCTGGCAATCAGGATCCCGGCGAGAGGTTTGGCGATGGACTTCGCTTCGGGATGTTGATTGCCTGCGGATAGCTGCGGAGAAGCGAGGGCGGCATGAGTGATGAGCTTACTGCTGGTGCTCGGAGTCTTGTTCCTTGAGCCACTTTTTCCTGAATCATCGTTTTTCGAGCCACTGGCCCTTTCTTGATCCTGGGCATGGGGATTCAAGGCTGGTAAGGGGATGTTGAGATCCCGGCCATTGGCGGGTAATTCGCCGGAGCGTTTGACTGGTTGCTTGAGCACCATCGGTTTGCGCAAGAGTCGTGGAAAAGAGCCTGATTTATGGTCGATCCCGGCGAGGGCCTCGTTGCAGGCGCCGATCAGGGCCTCGAAGGTGGTGTAACGATTATCCGTGCTCTTGGCCATCGCCGTCATCACCAATTGGCGGGTCAATTTGCTGAGGCTGGGTACGTGATCACCGGGATCGGGAACGTTTTCAGTGAGATGGGCGCTCATGATCGCTCCCGGACTCGAGCCTGAATAAGGCGTATGCCCGGTGAGCAGATGGTAGAGCGTCGCACCGACGCCATAGATGTCGGACCGGCAGTCGAGGGTCTCCCCGCGCACCTGTTCTGGACTCATGTACAGGGGGGTGCCGATGGTCATCCCCGTCTGCGTCAGGCGATCGTCATCGCTATTGGATTTCACGAGGCCGAAGTCAATCAACTTGGCGGTGTCATTGTTGGGAAAGAGCTCGTCGCTGGTGCGTCGACGAAGCACCAGGATATTTTCCGGCTTGATGTCACGATGTATGAGGTGCGCAGTATTCCATACATGATCGAGGCCTTCGGCGATCTGTCGTGCGAGATTGAGCGCATAATGTTCGGGCAGGACGCGATGTTCTTTCAGCAAGGACATCAGGCTGGGGCCTTCGATGTACTCCATCGCCAGCCAACAGGTGCCGTCGGTTTCACCGCAGGCGATGATCTCGGCGATGTGCTCGTTGCGGACCTTTTCGAGGGCGCGTGCTTCGCGATGAAAGCGTTCGATGAAGTCTTTGTCCTCGGCTAAGCGCGCATTCATGGTTTTCAAGGCGACTTGGCGTTTGCTTTCCAGGTGCGTCGCGAGGAATACCGTGCCCATGCCGCCCGCACCGATCTTACGCTGCAATTGAAAACCCGGAAGGGTCGCCTGACTACGGATGAT
>JBILBP010000151.1:0-6540 GCA_044353645.1 Planctomycetota bacterium
GAAAGCCAACCCATGAAGCCGTCGGGTAAGCCGGATGCGGGAAATCTGCCAGTCCGGTTTGACGAGGGGGATGGTGACGGCGAGGGCCGCACCATCTCTACTCTACGCCCCAGACTCCAGACTCCAGACCCCAGATTCCAGATTCCAGACCCCAGACTCCAGACTCCAGATCCCAGACCCCAGACCCCAGACCCCAGACCCCAGATCCCAGATCCCAGATCCCAGATCCCAGATCCCAGACCCCAGACTCCAGCCCCCAGACCCCAGTCCGCTGGTTAATCCCCGTACAACGCCGCCACGGTACCACACCTGCTCTTTTCATTTGTAGTAACGAGAATCTCCCGACAAACCTGCATGAGCAGTGAGACCGCCTTCAACCTCTTGGCCAACCCCTGGGTGCTCCCCAGTTTGATCCTCGCCGGTGGCGTGCTCCTCGGTTGGGTCGTTGATCGCGTGGTGCGTGTGTGGTTGCTGCGCTGGGCGGCGACTACGCCGTGGAAGGGCGACGAGGTAGTGCTCAGGGCGGTGCGCGGCCTGACCTGGTTGTGGCTGTCGTTGATGGGCGTGCACCTCGCGGCGCAACTGGCGCCCCTGCCGCCGGTATTGGCGACCATCGTCAGCCGTCTGGTCGAGATCCTGGTGATCATGTCGCTCACTGTCGCCCTGGCGCGCATCGCTACCAGTGCTCTGACGCTTTACGCGCAGGCCATCGCCTTCCGTGGTTCGGCGACGGTCATCCCGCTGCTGGCGCGGATGATCATCTTCACCCTCGGCGGTCTGGTCATTCTGCAGACCGAGGGCATCTCGATCGCGCCCATCCTCACCGCTCTCGGCGTCGGCGGTTTGGCCGTGGCCTTGGCCCTGCAGGATACGCTGGGCAATGTCTTCGCCGGCCTGAATACCTTGATCGCCGGTCAGATCCGCCCCGGCGACTTCATCAAACTCGACGCCGATAACGAGGGCTGGGTGATCGACGTCGGCTGGCGCAACACCTCGATCCGCACCATGGCTAACAACATCATCGTGGTGCCTAACAAGCGCCTCGCCGAGTCGGTGGTCACCAACTACAGCCGGCCCGAGTCGCACCTCGCCCTCGGCGTGGTGGTGGGCGTGGCCTACGAGTCTGATCTCGAAGAGGTCGAGCGTGTGCTGTTGGGATTGGTCACCGAGATCGCCGCCGCCCATCCCGGCGCGGTCCTCGCTGACCCGCCGCCGGCGGTGCGTTTCCTGTCCTTCGCCGAGTCGTCGATCGAAACCCGCGTCAGCATGTTTGTTCGCGATATCGAGGCTTTTTACCTCATGCGCCATCTGCTGGTCAAAGCCGTCCACACGCGTCTCGGCCAGGCGGGTATCAGCATCGCCTATCCGACACGGACCATGATCATGCAGCCCCCGGGGGCTGGGGTTGGAGCTGGAGCTGGGGCTGGAGCGACGAAAAACGCTACGGCAATGACAACTCAAAGCGCGGACCCATGAGCGACGTCGAACGCTATTCGCGGCAGATCCGCTTCGCGCCGATCGGCCTCGCCGGGCAGCAGCGCCTCGCGGCGGCGACGGTCCTGGTGGTCGGCTGCGGTGCCCTGGGCACGGCGATCCTCGATCAGGTGGTGCGTGCCGGTGTCGGCACGGTGCGTCTGATCGATCGCGATTTCGTCGAGCCGTCCAACCTCCAACGGCAGTGTCTCTACGATGAGGCCGATGCCGCCGCCTTCACGCCGAAGGCCATCGCCGCCGCCGCTCGGCTGGCGCGCATCAACAGCTCCGTGTGCCTGCTGCCCGAGGTCGGCGAGGTCAACGCGCGTAGCGTCGCTCGGCTGGTTGCGGGCGTCGACGTGGTCCTCGATGGCACCGACAATTTCCGCACCCGTCACCTGCTCAACGAAGCCTGCGTGCAGGCCCGCGTGCCATGGATCTATGGCGCCTGCGTCGGAGCCTACGGTCTGTCGATGGCCATCGTTCCGGGCACGACTCCGTGCCTGGCCTGCCTGCAGGATCAGCTGCCCGGACCCGGCGAGACGCCAACTTGTGACAGTGTGGGAGTGGTCGCGCCGATCGTGCAGCAGGTCGCTGCCTGGCAGGTCGCGGATGCGTTGCGTCTGCTCACCGGCCGGGCGCCGCGGGCTGAGCTGTGGACCTGTGATCTGTGGGCCGACACCTTCCAGCGGGTGGCCGTGCAGGGGTGGCGCGATCGGCAGTGCGCGGTGTGCGGACCGGCCCCGACCTATCCGCAGCTGCATGCGACGATCGATGTGGCGGTGACCATGTGCGGTCGCGATAGCGTGCAGATCCTCGGGCCGGCGCTCGATCTGTCGGCCTTGGTCGCACGCCTGCCGGCCGTCGTCGCGGCCAATGAGTACCTCGTGCGCTGGCGCGATGGCGAGCGCATGATCACCGCCTTCCGCGACGGACGCCTGCTGGTGCAAGGAGTCGCCGACGGCGCCGCCGCGCGAGCGGTGATCGACCGTTGGCTAGGCTAGCGTATTCGCGGCGGCTTTCCTGGGGGCGCGGGCGCCCTCGCCCGCACTTGAGGTCGAACGAACCGCGGGCGAGTCTCCCGCGCCCCCAGGTGCGATGCAGTCCCAGGTGCGATGCAGTCCCAGGTGCGATGCAGTCCCAGCTGTGATTCAGTTTTTCGGGGCGAGGTCGGCGGCGAGGAAGTCGCGTACCGCCGGGGGCAGATCGGCGGGTTGCTGGACGGCGGCGCGGGCGTCGGCGTAGGCCTTGGCGCTGGCCTCGGCGGCGGCTTGCTTGGTAGCGATCGAGGCTTGCAGCGGCGTGAGTTCAGCGGCGGATTTCTCGAGGTCGGCTTTGGCCTTGGTGAGATCGGCTTCCAGGCGGGCTTTGCGGGCCTTGACGGTGGCCGGATCGGCGGCGGCGAGTTCCTTCTGCGCCGCCGCTAGGGCTTCGTTGGCCTTCTTGCGCGCCGCTTCGGCGTTGTCGCGGGCGGTGGCGGCGGCGGCCGCCGCGCGCTTCTGCTGCTCTTGGCTCTGGTTGCCGCTGGCGGTCGATTTGCCGGCTTCCTCGACGCGTTTACTGGCCGTCGCCACTGCCTGCTTGGCGGCATCGACGGCCTTCTGCCGGCTGCCGGCGGTGGCCTCGGCGGTGTTGGCCTCAGCGCGGGACTTGTCGATCTTTTCCACGCGCGTCTTGGCAGATGCGTTGAGGTTGGTCAGCGTCTCGACGGCCTGCTTGGCCTCGCTGAGTGCCGTGGCATCGGCGGTACGCTTCTGGTTCAAGGTTATTAGCTGTTGACGAGTGGCCTCGTCCATCGCCAAGCCTTCATAGCGCACAAGGCCTTTGCTGGTCAGCCAGGTGTCGATGTTCTGCCACGTCCCCTCGAGCTGGATCAGCCCGAGATGACGCATGGTGCCGAGGGCATCGCGATTGACGGGCTCGATGTCGAGGGATTTCAGAGCGTGGCCCTGGGCTTCCTCGTGCAGGCCATGTTCGTAGCACCAGCGCGCGAGTTCGGCCTGCTCGACCGGCGCATTGGGCGTGTTGGTGGTCCGCATCCGGTACTCGTCGGCGAGGGTCGCGATGAGCTTGATCTGGGACATCGGAAAGCTGCGGTCAGCGCTGATGCGCGTACCTTTTTTCTCAGCGACGACGTGCAGCACCAGGGTCTCGGCAGTCTTCGACACCACCACACCCCGGACGCTGTCGCCGTTGACGAAGAACACTTCGACCACCGGCTCATTAGCAACCGCCGTGACGGCATCGGCGGCGGCTAGCGACGTGGGCGCGAATCCAATGAGGGTCGCCGTCGTTGTAAGAGTGAGAGTGAAAGTGAGAGCGAGAGCGAGGCGCAGGGGGATGGCAGGCATGCGGTCTGGTGTCACCTACGGTAGCCGCAGGTCAACGCCAGAGCGCATGCCCGGCGCCGGTCAGTGCGCTGCGCCGGCTGGGGGCACGACGGTGTGGATGGCCGAGGGATCGACCTCGTCCTCGTCAGCCTTGTGCAGGGTGCCGCCGGTGACCTTACGTAAAGCCACGTAGAAAACCGGGGTCAGCATCAAGCCGAAGAAGGTCACCCCGATCATGCCCGCGAACACCGCTACGCCGGTGGCATGGCGCAGCTCGGCGCCGGCCCCGGCGGCATACACCAGCGGCAGCACGCCGAGGATGAAGGCCAGCGAGGTCATAATGATCGGCCGCAGACGCAGGCGGCAGGCGGCCATCGCGGCCTCGAACGGCGTCAGCTTCTCGTGGATCTCGGCCTCGCGCGCGAACTCGACGATGAGGATCGCGTTCTTGCACGCCAAGCCGACGAGCACGATGAGACCGATCTGGGTCATGATGTTGTTGTCGCCATGGCTGATCCACACCCCGACCAGCGCCGAGAGCAGGCACATGGGCACGATGAGCACGATCGCCAGCGGCAGCACCAGGGATTCGTAGAACGCCGCCAGGACCAGGAACACCAGCAGCACGCACACCGGGAAGACATAGACGGCGGTGTCGCCGGCGAGGATCTGCTGATAGGTGATCTCGGTCCATTCGTAGCCGATGCCCGGCGGCAGGTGGGCGAGGATCGCCTCCATGGTCGCCTTGGCTTCGTCGCCGCTGACCGCCGCCACCGGGTTGCCATCCTTGTCGATCGATGGACCCATCGGCGAGCCGCTGATGTCGATCGCCGGGAAGGTATTGTACTGCATGGCGCGCTCCGGTCCGGCGCTGTCCTGGACGGTGACGAACGAGGCTAACGGCACCATGCGCCCTTCGGAATTGCGCACTTTGAGATTCTGCAGATTGGCATTGGTCAGACGGAATTGCGCATCGGCCTGGACGTTGACCTGGTAGGTGCGGCCGAAACGGTTGAAGTCATTCGCGTAGAGGGTCCCGAAATACCCCTGCATGGCGTCATAGATGTCGGTCAGGCGCAGGCCCTGGGCGATGGCCTTTTCACGAGCGATGTCGACCTTGACGCGCGGCACACCGAGCGTCGACAGCGTATAGGTCGCTTGCGGATTGAGCTTGCCGGATTGGCGCGCCGCCCCGAGCACTTCCTGCGCGGCATTGAAGAGCGCCTCCTGGCCGACGTTGCCGCGATCCTGGAGGTAGAGCTTGAAGCCGCCCGACGAACCCAGGCCGAGAATAGGCGGCGGCGGGACGACGATCACCAGTGCATCGTTGATGCCGAACATCGGCCCCTGCAGGCGGCCGGCGACGGCATTGGCGGTGAGCTCGGGCGTAGTGCGATGCTCGTAATCGCGCAAGCGGATGAAGATGATGCCGGCATTCGAGGCATTGGTGAAGCCGTTGATCGACAGGCCGGGGAAGGCCACCGCGCCTTCGACGCCGGGATCGCGCATGACGATGTCGCCCATCTCGCGGATGACCTTCTCGGTGCGATCGAGACTCGCGCCGTCGGGCAGCTTGGCGAAGGCGATGAGGTAGCCCTTGTCCTGCGGCGGCACGAACGAGGTCGGGGTGTTGCCGAAGATCCAGCCCGTGGCCCCGAGCATGCCGACATAGAGGATGAGGGCGATGACGCTGAAGCGCACCACCCGTCGGGCGAGGCCAACGTAGCCGTTAGAGATGGCTCCGAAGCCCTTGTTGAAGGCGCCGAAGAACCACCCGAAGGCCCAGCCGCCGGGACGTTGACCGGGCACATGCGGCTTGAGCAGCAAGGCGGCCAATGCCGGGCTGAGCGTCAGCGAATTGAACGCCGAGATCACCGTCGAGATGGCGATGGTCAGGGCGAACTGCTGATAGAACCGGCCCGACAGGCCGCTGATGAAGGCGGTGGGGATGAACACCGCCGAGAGCACCAGGGCGGTAGCCAGGATCGGTCCCGAGACTTCGCGCATGGCTTGGCGAGTGGCGGCGCGCGGTAGCAGACCGCGGGCAATGTTGCGTTCGACGTTTTCCACGACCACGATCGCATCATCGACGACGATGCCGATCGCCAGCACCAGTCCGAACAGCGACAGGGCGTTGATGGTGAACCCCAGGCTGAGCATGACCGCGAACGTCCCGATGATCGACACCGGTACGGCGAGCAGGGGGATCAGCGAGGCGCGCCAGGTCTGCAGGAAGAGGATGACCACGATCACCACCAGGATGATGGCTTCGAGCAGGGTATGGATCACGGCCTCGATCGAGGCGCGGATGAACTGCGTCGGATCGTAGACGATCTCGTAGCTGACGCCGGCGGGGAAGGTCTTCGCGAGTTCCTTCATCGTCGCGCGCACCGCGTTCGAGACTTCCAGGGCATTCGAATCAGGGGCCTGGATGATGGGCATGGCGGTGGCCGTCATCAGGCCGGCGGGATCCACCGAGCCATCGGCCTTGCGCATGCCGAGCAGGGAGCGCAGCGAATAGTTGTTGGCCCCGAGCTCGATGCGGGCGACGTCGCGCAGGCGCACGAGCTGGCCGTTGGCGCCACGGCGGACGATGATGTCCTCGAACTGCGCGGTTTCGGTGAGACGGCCCTGAGTGGTGATGGTGAGCTCAAAGGGCGTCGCGGTGGTCATCGGCTGTTGCGCCATGATGCCGGCGGCGACCTGCACATTCTGTTCGCGGATGGCGGCGACGACA
>JBILBP010000152.1:0-6538 GCA_044353645.1 Planctomycetota bacterium
ACACCGGCGTGCCGTTGGCGGCGATCGCAGACGCGGCGTGGTCCTGGGTCGAGTAGATGTTGCAGGAGGCCCAGCGCACTTGCGCGCCGAGCGCTTCGAGAGTCTGGATGAGGACCGCGGTCTGGATCGTCATGTGCAGCGAGCCGGTGATGCGCGCGCCCTTCAAGGGCTGGGCCTTGGCGTGCTTCTTGCGAATAGCCATCAAGCCCGGCATTTCGTGCTCGGCGATGGCGATCTCCTTGTTGCCCCAGGCGGCGAGCGACAGGTCGGTGACGACGTAATCGGTGAATTCGGACTTCTTGGCAAGGGCGGCTTTGACCATGGGAGATTCCTTATATCGTGACATCGTGATGGAACGATGTCTTTTGCAAGCAAGTTTCTGCTCTTTCGCAGGCTCATCGGTTCACCAAGCCGAGGAACCCCTCAGGTCCGAGCTACGCATCGACTCGCCCGGTACCGGCGAGTGAGATGCCAGTGGCCGCGCAGACGCCGCAATAAGCCTTACTTCTGCCCGTAATAAGCATCTTTTCCGTGCTTACGCAAATAATGCTTATCCAACAAGTGCTGCGGCAATGCGGGCGGATGAGCGTTCAACGTCGCGGTGTGCACCGCCATGCGTGCGAGACGTTCTAACACCGCCGCGTGATAGACCGCCTTTTCAACCGTCGCGCCCCACGCAAACGGTGCGTGCTGACTGACCACGCAACCCGGGATGGCCAACGGGTCGAGTCCACGCTGAGCATAGGTGTCGACGATCACCGCGCCGGTATTGGCTTCGTAGGCGCCGTTGATCTCAACCTCGGTCAACGGCCGTGTGCATGGAATCGCACCGTAAAAATAATCAGCATGGGTGGTGCCCTGGGCGGGGATATCGATACAGGCCTGGGCAGCGGCGGTCGCATATTCACTATGCGTGTGGACGATGCCGTTGACCCCTGGCCACGCACGGTAGAGCGCGAGATGGGTGGCGGTATCCGAACTTGGCTTCAAGCCGTTCGGATGCACCAACGAACCATCGGCGAGGCGCACAGCGACCAATTTATCGGCGGTCAGCACCTCGTAGTCGACACCACTCGGCTTGATCAGCATCACGTTTTCAGCGCGATCCAGCAACGAGGCATTACCCCAGGTAAAAAGCACTAATCCCTGCGCAACCAGGTCGAGATTGGCGCGCAGGGCGCGCTGACGAAGATCACTCTTACCGTTATGCTGCTCGACCATGCCGCTCTCCCTCGAGAGCTTGCCAGATAACCGTTCACCACCATCAGCCGAATGACGTCCTAGTGGACATTGTGTGATAGCGCTCAGCTTCAAGACTGCGCGCATGAACAACGACACCACCCTCTGGCAGGTGAATGGTTGGGGCCGGCAATTGGTTGGCCCCAATCGGCCCTATTGGTGGGATAATCGTCAGCGTATTCCCGAGGCCCAGGTCTATGCCCAGCTGACCATCGAAGGGCGCATTTTGCATCGCGATGCCACCGGTCAGGAACAGTGGTGCGGTCCCGGCTCGCTGCTGCTTTTTAAACACGGCGAGTCCACCTCGTATGGGCAGCCGGCAGGAGAACGCACCCCCTATCGCTGCGCCTGGGTCGGACTTCTGGGAGCAGGCCTGTACCAGCATTGGCAATGGCTGCAGGAACGCTGCGGCAGCGTCCATGACCTCGGCGATGATCAGCGTATCGCCCAGGCCCTCGAACGCCTGATGGCGCTCAGCGATGAGAGCAGTCGCGCCACGCCTTTGGCGCGAGCCGCCGCCGTGCACACCTTCGTCAACCAGCTGCTGGCGGTCCTCGACGAACGCCGCACCGCCGGCACGCGCACTCCGCTCGACCGGGCGATGGAGGAACTGATGGCCCAGCCGGTGAGCGTCGGGACCCTCAAGGACCTCGCCCGTCGCCATGGCGTATCGCGCGAGCACCTGACCCGGGCGGCGCATACCCGACTGGGGCGCTCGCCGGCGGCCTGGCTCAGTGAGATCCGCCTGCATCGAGCCTTGCAGCTGCTACGGGAAACCGCCTTGCCGATCGCCGAAGTCGCCCGTCAGAGCGGATTCCCGTCGGCGCACACGCTAGCGCGGCAGGTCCGTACCAGTGTCGGCCGCTCACCGGCCCAGGTTCGGCGCGGCTGAAGCCTGGGGCGCGGCTGAAGCCTGGGGCGCGGCTGAAGCCTGGGGCGCGGCCCGGAATACCAGATCTCGGATCAACTGCCGACGATGCTTGCCTGGGCCAGCAGTACCGATGGTGCACACGACTGCCGCTGACCCTGATGGCGCTGGGCCTGATGGCCATAAGCGGAGGCCACCAGGGCGACTCGCTCGCGGTATTTCATCTCGACGAGCGCCGGCAGACTGGCCGACGAGTGCGCCAGCGGTGCTTTTTTAGCAACCGCCGGGAGCTGGTCCCGCAGAACCATGAGAGCGACCGGGATTCCCGGCAGTAAACGCACATAGCAAAGGTCGTTATGAATCATAACGAGGACTTTCGTCATGATTAAAATAATAATAGTACTATTATGGTAATTTATAGTAACTCAGATTATCCGAGTGACTGAATGCTGGCCGCTACCGCCAGCGTCGCAGGTACTGCAAGAGGTCGGGGTTGATCCCGGCGGCATTGGCGCGTTTAGGCAGGATCAGGTCGCCGCCGGCGGCGACGATCACCGCGCTCGCCGAACGCACCGATGAATAACCAACGATCACCGGGCGATGCTGGAGGGCCGCGAGGGCGCGAATACGGCTGGTGATCACGTCTCCGCGCTCGGAACCGATGAAGTAATCCATGAGGATGACCTGCGGTCGCGCCGTCGCCGGCATCGTGGCGAGGTCGATCAGGGCCTCGCTACCGCTCAGGAAGCCGTCGAAAGTCCAGCCTTCGACGAGGGCCACGGTGGCTTCGGCGACGAGGTGCAAGGACGGCGTATCATCGATCAACCACAGCACCGGCATGGCCGAAAATGATGTCGCGACTTTCCGCATGCCAATCCGTGCTTGTGGCTACACCTAGCTCCCCGTGGTGCCTGCGATACGTCCTCTGCATACAGCCAAAAGCCTGCTGATCCTCATCGGCCGGAATACCCGTGACCTGCTCATCAGCGTCGGGGACTGCGCCCTGCTCGCACGTCAGGTGCTCATCTCCCTGATCTCCGATCGTCAGCGCTGGGAAATCCTGGTCACGCAGCTGTACTCGATCGGCTATCTGTCGCTGCCCATCGTGCTCGTCACCGGCGTTTCGATGGGCCTGGTCATGGCCGTGCAGGCGCACGCGACCCTGGTCAAATTCAACGCCGAGGTGATGTCCGGACCAATGGTGATGTATTCGCTCACCACCCAGGTCGGTCCATCGATGACGGCGCTGCTGGTCGCCGGCCGGGCGGGGTCGAATATCGCCGCCGAACTCGGGACAATGAAGGTCACCGAGCAGATCGACGCCTTGCGGGTCATGGGCACCAATCCGATCAGCTACCTGGTCATGCCCCGGGTGCTGGCGCTGACCCTCCTCATGCCGGTGCTCGGCGCCCTCGCAGGCTGCGTTGGGACCTTCGCCGGGGGCTTCCTGCTGGTGACCCTGTGGGGCGTCGATGGCGGAGCCTATTGGTTCCAAACCGAGCGCTTCGTGGGCAGCTGGGATGTGCTCACCGGTATCCTCAAATGCCCGATCCTGGGGTTTCTCATGGGGCTCATCGCCTGCCGCCAGGGATTGCTCACCCGTGGCGGAGCTTCCGGCGTGGGTGAATCCTGCACCAAGGCCGTGGTCCAGGGCAGCATGATGGTCTTGGTGATGAATTTCATTCTGACCCTGTTGTGTAATAAGCTCTACTCGCTGCTGTACCCGCCATGAGCCGGAAGCGGATTGCCGTCGTCGGCGGTGGCGTCATCGGCCTGGCCTGCGCATGGCGTCTGGCTGAAGATGGCCATGCGGTGCAGCTCTTCGACGGCGCCCCGGAAGCCCGCGAGGCCTCGTGGGCCGCCGCCGGCATGCTCGCCCCGCATCATGAGGCGACGGCGGCCGATGCGGTCTGGCGCCTGGGCTGCGCCAGCCTGGCGCGTTGGCGCGATTTCGCGGACCGGCTGGGCACCGATATCGACCTCCACCTCGAAGGCGGCCTGCTCCCGCTGATGACCGATGCCGATGACGAGGCCGAGGCCGAGATGCTCGCGCAGAAGCGTGCGTTCACCGACTCGCAGGGCATCGCCACCCAGTGGCTATCACGCACCGAACTGGCCGCCCGCGAACCGCAGCTGAACGCGCGCGGTGCCTTGCTGGTGCCCGGCGGTCACGTCGATCCACGGCGCCTGACCACCGCCTTGCGTCAAGGCTGCGCCCAGCGCGGGGTCGACCTGCGCTATGGTACGGCGGTATCCGAACTGTGTCCGGGTGGGGTGCGCACTGGCACTGGCACTGGCACTGGCACTGGCACTGGCACGAGCACCGGCCTCGAAGCCTGCGATCTGACGGTCTTGGCCAATGGCGCCTGGACCCCGGCCTTGGCGCAGCTGGCGGGCATCTCCGTCGGCGGCGAACCGGTCAAGGGCCAGCTGCTGCGCTTCGCCGTCGCGGATGGGCTGCTGCGGCATTTCGTGCACTGTCACCACGCCTATCTGGTGCCGCGTGCCGGCGCCGGCCTGGTGGTTGGTTCGACCATGGTCTGGTCCGGCTTCGACAAGTCCGAAGACGCCGCCGCCATCGCCCACCTGGCTGCCACGGCCCGGCGCCTGCTGCCCGAACTGGCCGAGGCCGCGATCGTCGAAACCTGGACCGGTCTGCGTCCGCGCGTAGGTGCTGGCGTGCCGGTGCTGCAGCGCCTGCGCGACGACCTCATCATCGCCACCGGGCACTTCCGCAACGGCATCCTGCTCACGCCGATCACCGCCGAGGCCGTCGCCGAATTGGCCGGCGGTGCGGCCTGCGGCGTCGACCTCGACGATTACCAGCTGCCGGGCTAATGCCCGCACGCGCAGCGCCGGCAAGCCCCGGGCTCGGCGTCGTCCTCCTGGCAATGCCGCGGCCCCAGCCCGGGCTCGATGCAGAAGCAGACGTGGCTGTGGCTCTACGGGTCCGCGTGAGGCAGGGCCCAAATGAAACGCCCTCAGCCGTTGGTATCTAACGGCTGAGGGCGTCGATCAGCGACTCGCAGAGTCGCCAGATGCGGCAGAGCGCTTACGGCTTGAAGGTCTCGGGGGTCTTGGCGGCACCGACCACTTCGACCAACTCGACCTCGAAGACGAGGATCTGATTGGGACCGATGGCCGGAGGCGCATTCTCACCGTAGGCCAGTTCAGCGGGGATGTAGAGCTTAAACTTGTCGCCTTCCTTCATCAGCTGGAGGGCTTCCGTCCAGCCTTTGATGACCTGGCCGACGCCGAAGCTCGCTGGCCCGCCGTGATTGGCCGAGGCATCGAAGACCGTGCCATCGGTGAGCGCGCCGACGTAGTTGACCTTGACCGTGTCGGCGGCGACCGGCTGCTTGGCATCCTTCTTGGTCGAAGCCGCAACGACTTCGTACTGCAAGCCGCTGGCGGTGACCTTGATGTTGGGCTTCTTGGCATTGTCGGCGAGCCACTTGCCGTTGCTCTCCTTGCGCGAGTCACCGAGCTTGGCCTTGGCAGCATCGACTTCGGCCTGGAACTTGGCGAACACGTCCTGAGCCTGCTCCTTGGGGATCAGACTGGGCTTGCCGGCGACGGTGTCCTGCAAAGCTTGGATGACGAGCGCGACATCGAGGTCGTACTCCTTGACGGCGCCGGCCATGTTGGCGCCGATCAGGTAGCTGGCTTTCTGCTTGGTGGTAAGTTCCACGGACATGCTTTCGGTAGGCGTAACGGCGACGGGCGTCGCCGGAACAGGGGCGGGAGTGACCGCGGGCACGGCGTCAGCAGCGAAAGCAGCAGCACCAGCGCACAGGGCGAGGATGGTTGTACGGATCATAAGGGTTCCTTAAGAAGGCTGGGCATGCTGCTGCACCATGCGACGTGTACAACGCGGAAAACGCTCTTGCCCCCCGCCCCTCGTTTTTACCGTCTCGTCATGCGCATCCCCTCCCTGGTATCGGCAACGCTGCTACCGGCAACGCTGCTACCGGCAACGCTGTTACCGGCGACACTGCTGGCGATCCCGTTCCTCAGCATGGCGGCGGCAGAGCCGGTGATCAAATTGGTCTCGAGTTTGCCACGTACGGGCTCGGCGAACGCGCAAACCACCACCATCGTCAATGGCATCCGCCTGGCGCTCAAGGAGTCCGGCGAGGTCGTCAACGGCTTCCGCATCAAGTATGAAGACTGGGATGATGCCAGCCCAGAACGCGGCCAGTGGGATCCGGCGGTGGAAAACGCCAATGCCGACAAGGCCATCGCCGATCCCGACGTCATGGCCTACATCGGCACCTACAATTCCGGCGCCGCCAAGATCGTCATGGCCAAGCTCAACCAGGCCGGCCTGCTGATGATCAGCCCGGGCAACACCGCCGTCGGCCTGACCAAGCCCGGCAGCAGCGCCACCGAGCCCGGCTGCTACCGCCCGACCGGCAAAGTCACCTATTT
>JBILBP010000153.1:0-6504 GCA_044353645.1 Planctomycetota bacterium
CTTCCCAGACGTGACCTGGAAAGGACGGATCTGAACCACGATGGAATGAAAGTTGCTCACCCTCCGTAAAATCGGGGTGGGAGATTCCGGTGGAACTCTGGGCGATACAAGATCTCCTATGGAAATACCGTTTTCCAGTCCCCCTTCATGCTGACGACGGTCCAACCATCCTTCTTCGCATGGTCTTCCAGTGCGGAGGTGAAGCTGCCGAATTTGACGTCCTGCAATCCGCGTGCGGGGCCGTAAGCGAATTCACGCTTGGCATCGTCGTGCAGTACGAGCAGCTCGAAACGGGTACCAGGGCCGCTGTCGACGTATTCCAGCATCTGCTGGTCGCCGACGGAATTGCCAAACGCGGCAATCGGCCGACGCCCGATATGCTGATTGATGCCAACGGGTTTTTCAGCCTTGTCGTCATTGAAATTCAGCGCCGGCAGACGGACAAGCACGGCCTGCGCATCGCGCAGCTCGAACTTGGTCTTCATGCTGCTGCCGATGACCTGCTCCGGTGGAATGCCATAGGCTTGCTCAGCCCATGGACGCATGAATTCGATACCACCACCGGAAACGATGAAATTCTTGAAGCCATTTGCCTTCAGGTAAGCGAGCACTTCAAGCATTGGTTGATAGGTCATGTCGAGAAAGCGTTTTCCGGTCGTCGGATGCGTGGCGGTGGTGATCCAGTCTTTGACCAGCTGGGCAAACTCATCGGTGGTCATGCCGGTATGCGTGGCCATGAAGAGTTCCATCAATCCATGGTCGCCACCTTCAAGAGCCTTCTTTAGATCATCCTTGAGAATCGAGGCGAATGGCTCCTTGTCCTTCCACTCAGGGTGCTGCGGCGCGAGCGCCTTCACACGGTCGGCCACAAAATAAAACTGAACCGGCATCGGCTGTTCGCTCCACAGCGTACCGTCATTGTCGAATACGGCGATACGTTCGGGGATGGGCACGAAGTCGGGAGAACCGGGCTTGGTCACCTTCTCGACGAAAGCGATGATGGACTGTTTGGCTGGGCCGTCGTTCCATGACGGCAGCGGGTCGGCGGCGTAGACGCAGGTGGTCGTGATGACCAGCGCGCACACCAGCACGACGGCTAACCGGTTTAGCATACCTTGCAGTAGTATTGAGCAGATCGGCCTACGGGGATTCTTCATGGACGCATACTCCTTATTGTTGATGGAGTTGGTGTGGGCGGTGATTTAAAAAGTACAAGCCGATAAGAGGCACTCAAAGTTTCGCTCCAAACAACGCGCCGACTCCGGCCGTCAGGGCCATGGCGAGAGCACCCCAAAAGGTCACGCGCACGACCGACTTCCACATGGGCGAGCCCCCGGCGCGAGCCGCGAGGGCACCTAAAAGCCCGAGAAATAGCAGCGAACTGCCGGACACCACCCACACGAGATGGGTGATTGGCACCACGAGAACAAGCAGCAGCGGCAAAGCCGCACCGACGGTGAAGGTTGCTGCCGAGGCAAAGGCCGCCTGCACGGGCCGAGCACTCAGGGTATCGGAAATACCCAATTCGTCGCGAGCATGCGCCGCGAGTGGATCTTTAGCCATTAACTGCGTCGCGACCTGCTTGGCTAGCTCGGCGTCGAGACCGCGCGTGACATAGATCGCGGCGAGTTCGCTATGTTCAGACATGACGTCCGTTGCCAACTCTTCGCGCTCCCGCTGCAAGTCGGCATTTTCCGTGTCCGATTGGGAACTAACGGAAACATATTCACCCGCGGCCATGGACATCGCGCCCGCCACCAAGCCGGCTAGGCCGGCGACCAGCACGTTATTGCGACTGGCCTCGGCGGCGGCCACACCAACGATCAAACTAGCCGTGGAAACGATGCCGTCATTGGCCCCAAGGACGGCGGCACGGAGCCATCCGCTGCGGTGGGTGCGGTGGGTTTCCATATTTGCCATGCGGGCTGCGGTGTCGCGAAGCGGATGAATTAGTCGCTGGCTCCGAGGATTGCATCTGCCCTCAAGCGCGGGCTGGTGCAAATGAACGAAGCCGCACCCGCAGTCAACGGGTACGGCTTCGTGGTTTTGGAACCGTGGATCCCGGAGCCGATGCAGCTCCGGGGAATCCGCTCATTTCCCGTTCGCGCTAGCCGCGGACAGAGCCTCGATCTGCTTCTGCATCTTCGTCAGATTGAACGAACCCGCCGTCGCGCTGGGCGGATAGTCGATCATGGTCTTGAGGAATTTGCCGGCGATTTCGGTGATCGGAACGATTACATACGGACGGTCGAGGAACCAGTCGTTGTAGGTGTTCGAGTTGTGCTGGGCCCGTTCGAACGGATCACGGCGAAGGTTGAACAGCAGGGGTACGCGCAACTGGACGAACGGCTCGCGCCAAACGCCGAAGGCTTCGCCGCGGTTTTCCAGCCAGACGATCTTCCAGTCTTGATAGCGCGCGGCGACGATTTCGCCGTCGTCATTGACATACCAGAACTCCTTGCGCGGCGATTCCTTGGTTTTGCCACTCAGATAGTCGAGCTGGTTGTAGCCGTCGACGTAGTTCTTGTAGGTCCGGCCATTGAGCTCGACGCCCTTGAGCAGCTTGTCCTTGATGTCCGGTGCACCGGCGACGGCGGCGAAGGTCGGCAGCCAGTCCTCATGCGAGACGATCCCGTTGAGATAGGTACCAGCGGGGAAATGGCCGGGCCATTTGATGAAGCAGGTGACGCGATAAGCGCCTTCCCAGTTGGAATTCTTCTCGCCCCGGAACTGCGTGGTGCCGGCGTCTGGCCAGGTATTGAAGTGGGGGCCGTTGTCAGTCGAGTACTGAATAATGGTGTTGTCGGCGAGGCCAAGGTCATCGATCGTCTTGAGCAGTTCGCCGACCAGCATGTCGTGCTCGACCATGCCATCGCTATATTCATCCTGGCCGGAGATCCCGCGATGTGCTGCCTTGACGTGGGTTCGGAAATGCATGCGTGAAGCGTTCCACCAGACAAAGAACGGCGTACCGGCCTTGGCTTGGCGCGTGATGTACTCCTTGGCGGCGACAGTGATCTCTTCATCGATGGTCTCCATCCGCTTCTTGTCGAGCGGGCCGGTGTCCTCGATAGTCTGGCCACCCTTGCCGTCGGCCTTGGAGTGGATCACGCCACGCGGACCATACTTTTTCTTGAAGGCCGGGTCCTTCGGGTAGTCGATGTTTTCGGGCTCTTCATTGGCATTGAGATGGTAGAGGCTGCCGAAGAACTCGTCGAAACCATGCACGGTCGGCAGATGCTCGTCCAGGTCGCCCTGGTGATTCTTGCCGAACTGGGCGGTGGCATAGCCCTGGCTCTTGAGGACCGTGGCCATGGTCACGTCGACCTTCTTCCATCCTTCTTTGGCTCCAGGTAGGCCGACCTTGGTCATGCCGCTGCGCACCGGGACCGAACCGCTGATGAAGGCGGCACGTCCGGCGGTGCAGCTCTGCTGCGCGTAGTAATCGGTGAAGGCTACGCCTTCCTTAGCAATGCGATCGATGTTAGGCGTCTGGTAGCCCATCATGCCATGGCTGTTGAAGCTGATATTCTGGTTGCCGATATCGTCACCCCAGATGATGAGGATGTTGGGTTTCTTGACTGCCGGCTCAGCGGCGCTGAGCACGGTGCTAAACGCGACGAGCGCGAAGGCGAAAGGAGGGAGGAAACGCATAGGATCCTTTTCTAACGATGACCGTCAGGGAGACGGGGAAACAACGGGAGTCGGGGTGGCACCTGGAACTGACGTAACAACTGGAACTGAAGCAGCAACTGGTACTGGAACTGAAGCTGAAGCTGAAGCTGCCACAGGGGTCGGAGATTCGGTCAATGATCGGGCCATAAAGCCAGCGCGCCCGCCGCTCGCTTCACAACCGCAGGCGGGCTTGGTGGCGACAGCTGGCGTGGTGGGGGTTGCCGCTGCGGTGGGCGAACCTGCGATCACCGCACTAGCTGCCAGCGGAACAGCGGCAGACGGAGGCGTCGAAACAGACTTTGGGGTGTCGATCTCAGCCGCGCCAAGCGAGGCAGCCAAGGCGAGCAGAATGGTCAGGTAGTTCATGGCTTCTTTTCCGGTCTTTGAACGCAGCGAAACCCAATGTGCGACGAGCCGGAGTCATAGGCGGTGCCGCGTCGGGCAGCAGTACGGTAGCTTTCGCAGTAGGAAACATGGCAGAGGAACGATCCGCCGCGGGTGACGTGCTTGAGGGCCTCGGGCTCATCGGGATCCCACGGCTTTTCAGGGCCGAGCGGATTGAGACTGAGGGCATTGGCGCCGGCGAGATAGGCGTCGGCGCGGTACCAGTCGCTGCACCACTCCCAGACGTTACCGGCCATATCGTGCAGGCCGTAGCCGTTGGCTGGATAGGTCGCCACCGGTGAGGTCGAGTCATAACCATCGGTCTTCAGATTGGTCGTGGGGAAGGCTCCCTGCCAGGTATTGGCGCGCGTACCGTCGGCGTCGCTGATGGTCTCATCGCCCCAGGGATAGCGTTTATCGGCTAGCCCGCCGCGGGCGGCGTATTCCCATTCAGCCTCGGTCGGCAGACGCTTGCCGGCCCAGGTGGCATAGGCCACCGCGTCGTCCCACGAGACCTGCACCACCGGATGCTCGGCGCGGGCGGCGATGTCGCTGCCGGGACCTTCGGGGTGGCGCCAATCAGCACCATGGACCCAACTCCACCATTGTGAGTAATTCGCGAGATCCGTCACCGGCATGGTCGGCGGTGTGAAGACCATCGAGCCCGGAGCCAGGGCGGCAGCGGCGGGCTTGGCGGTGCCCGGCGGTAGCTGCTTCTTCAGCTCGTCCCAATCGACGGGTTTTTCCGCGGTGGTGATATACTTGGTGGCGGCAACGAATTCAGCAAACTGACGATTGGTGACCTCGGTGCGGTCCATCCAGAAAGCAGAAATCCGGACCTGATGGACCGGGCGCTCACTATTGTTGGTTTTTTTCTGATCACTGCCCATCGCGAACGATCCGCCGGGAATGAGGACCATGCCCGCGGGCGCTGCCTCACCCTCGACGGCCAACCCTGCGGTTATGCATACGGCCAGGAGAAAAGCAGATTTCATGGGGGAACAACATCAAAAATGGTACATTTTGTCAACACTCATCAGGCATCGCGACATCCTGATGATGCCGGCGATGCCCAGCGATACACTTCGCCAGGCTCCTAGTTCCGAGAGGCTCTTGGGCATGCTAGCCGCCGCCGACTAAGGTCACAATTTCAACCGCGTCGCCGTCAGCGAGAGCCTGTTCGGGGTGCTGGGCCCGGCGCACCAGCTGGGCGTTCACCTCCACCGCCACGCGGGTACTCGGCAAGGCCAGACTCGCGAGCAAAGTGCTGATCGTCGCGCCTGCGGCGAGTTCACGGGACTCGCCATTCACGGTGATATGCATGGCGATGCATCCTGCGGCACTCCCGGCAGGTTCAATTCCCGGGCCTGGGCGAGGACCAGGGGCAGACCTTCGGCAAGAAGCCCGGCGCAGGCTTCGATGCGCCCGAGGCTGACCAAGGCCACTAGCAGATTGCGCCGGAATCGCACATAGCCGACGCGGCGAATGGCACGACCGGCGAAGTGCCGGTCGAAGTCCTCGGCGGTGATCGCCAGCAGCACCTCATCGCGATCATCGCCTTGCAGGCGCGGGTCGTCCGCCGGCGGGGCAAAGCGATTCCACGGACAGACCTCCTGGCACAGATCGCAGCCGAACCACCAGCCCTCGAAGCGCAGGGCCAGCTCACGGGGGATGACGCCCTGATGCTCGATGGTGAGGTAGCTGATGCAGCGCTCGGTGAGCACCCGGCGCTCGACGAGGGCGGCAGTGGGGCAGCGCTTTTCGCAGGCGATGCAGGCGCCGCAGCGATCAGCGCGCTTGCCGGCGTCGTGGCGCTCGATCTCGGCCTCGGTCAGCAACACTCCCAGCAGGCGATAGGTGCCCGCCGTGGGATCGATGAGCAGGGCATTGCGCCCGATCCAGCCAAGGCCCGCCATCTGCGCCAGCGCGCGCTCGGAAATCGGCGCCGAATCGACGCAGGCACGATTGCGTTCGCCAAGGGCGGTGCCGATGCGACCGATCTTCGGGCGGAGGATGACATGATAGTCTTTCCCCGCCGCATAGCGTGCACGTCGCAGGGTGCCGCTGCCGGGAGTCGGCTGATAATGCCAGGCGAACACCACCAGTGAGCGCGCCGTGGGCAGCATCGCCACGGGATCGAGGCGCAGCGGAGCCTGTTCCTTGAGCCAGCCGAGGTCGCCGACCCCGTCGGCGAGCATCTGTTGCAAGGGCGCAGCCGGCAGCGGCCCCGGCGGTGCGATCACCGCCAAAGCCGACAGACCTTCGCGCGCGGCATGGCCCTGAAGCTGGGCAAAGGATATCATGGGCGGCGATCCTCGGCCGGCCGCCGAGCAGACAACCGGCTTGAGCCAGGCGTCCAAGTACGCATGATTTCCCCACGTCATGCCCATTCATCCTCTCGCTGTTGTCGATCCCGCTGCCGATGTCCATCCCGATGCCACGGTT
>JBILBP010000154.1:0-6493 GCA_044353645.1 Planctomycetota bacterium
CCTGGTATGCGGAAGCAAATCACCCAGGGCCATGTCCAACACCCGTTTCTTCAACCCGCGGCGCAATGGCGCCTGGAGCGGGATCGGCATCGATCGCGCCGCGGCTCGAAGCAACGCAATGCATTTTGAGACTCCACAGGCGATCCGGGGCAAGGAATTGCCACCCCCCCTGCTGGTCTATGCCAGACCTCCGCTTACTCTCCCGCCGTGGATTCCACTTCGTCACCTCGGCGCCGGTTACCCTGGGGTTTCCTGTTGAGCGCCGGGCTGTTGACCTCCTTTGGCGTGCTGATGGTGGTAAGCGCCAGCGCTCCTGGGAATGAAGGCCTTCTCGCGAACGAGGCGGAGGCGCAGCTCACGTGGTGGGGCGTCGCCGTTGGCGCCTGCCTGGTAGCGTGGCGCCTGCCGTTCTCCTGGTGGCGCGAGCTGGCCATCCCCGGCTATATCACGGCCCTGGTGGTGATCCTCGGCATGACGCTGCTCGCCGGCACCAGTCTGGTGCCGGCGATCAAGGGCCAGACCAACTGGATCGTGCTCGGGCCGCTGCGCGTGCAGCCGGTCGAATTCATCAAGCTCGCCACACTGCTGGCGACCGCCCTGCTGATGACTGCTCCTGGCTTCCAGGCCCGGCGTTTCGGCCATGTGCTGCTGGCCCTGGTGATCGCCGGCCTGCCGGCGGCGCTGCTCGCCAAGGAGGACCTCGGCAGCGCCCTGACCTTCGTGCCCATGGCCTTCGGCATCCTCATCGTCGCCGGCCTACGCCTGCGGCACTTGGCGATCCTCGGCCTATTCACGCTCAGCGTCGCCACCCTCGGCATCGCCAGCCTCCCCCATGAAGGCGCCAAGGCTTATCAATACAAACGCATCCAGGCCTGGCTGCATCCCGACGATTATGCGCTGACTGAAGGCTACCAGACGGCGCGCTCGGTCAGCGCCATCGGCTCTGGGCAATGGACCGGCAAGGGCTGGAGCCAAGGCGATCAGAACCGCCTGGGCATGATCCCGGAAAAGCATACCGATCTGATCTTCGCCGTCCTCGGTGAGGAACTCGGGCTGCTGGGAGCCCTCACCGCGATCGGCCTGTTCCTGGCCTTCATGTGGATCGGCCTGGCCAATGCCAGCGCCGCGCGCGATGCCTGCGGGCGTTATGTGGTCATCGGGTACGTTTCCTTGGTATGCGGGCAAGCGGCGATCAACCTGGCCGTGGCCACCGGCTTGATGCCGGTTACCGGCGTGACCTTGCCGTTCTTCAGCTATGGGGGCTCGAGTCTGGTCAGCCTCTGGCTCGGATTGGGCATCGCCTGTTCGGCGGCGACCTCGCGTCCGCGCCTGGGGGCATCGTGACAGCGCTCAAATCGCCCGCACACTGCCGTCATGTCCGGTGCTCCCAACCATCCTGAACTGGCCCCCGGTGTGCTCTTGGTCGCTACCCCGCAGCTGACGGATGAGAACTTCGCGCGTTCGGTGGTCTACCTCGTCGAGCATTCGATCGCGGGCAGCCTGGGGTTCATCATCAACCGTCCTCTGGAACTGACCCTCGGCGATCTGTGGACCGATTGCCCGAGCAGCCTCGCCCAGGCCAAAGCCGCCGCTGATGGCGGACCGGTCGAACGCCATAAGGGGCTCCTGCTGCATCGCCATCCGGGGATCGCCGAAACCGCCGCCATGGGTCAGGGGATCTTCATCGGCGGCAGTCTGCCGCAGATCGCCGCGCGCTGGGCAGCGGGCCCCGATCGCATCGGGCCGCGTCTGTTCCTCGGCCACAGCGGCTGGGCTGCCGGCCAACTGGAGCGCGAGATCGCCGGCGGCGCGTGGGTGATCCGTGCCGGTCACAGCGAGCTGCTGGCGCTGGTCACCGACCCCACCACCGGCAGCGATGGCGATCATTTGTGGGAGCGCCTGCGCCAAGGCCCACACGGCTTGCCCAAACCGTCGCTGAACTAGCGGGGATTATCTCTTATCTCATGAGACAGCGCCTTGGCGAGATCGCCGGGGCGGAGCTCGACGGCGACGATGCGCCGCGTCGGGCCAAGAAGAACGGTGAAGGCATCCAGCGGCGGCATCCAGGCTTCGTTCAGGGTCTGCGCCGCGCTCAGGCTGCGGGCAAGAATCACGCTCACCGGGACGCTGCCCGCCATCTGCGCCAGGGCGTCGCGGATGCGCTGTGGATCGCCATCGCCGATGACCAGCACCAGTCGCACCTGGCTGGCATCGGTAGCGGCCAGGGCCGCCTGATAGCGTTGGACGGTGAACGCGCTCTGCTCATTCCACACTGACAGCAACAGGTACAGCAAATGGCTTTCGCTGGTGTTCTTGGGCTCGCTGGGCAGGCCGTCCAGACCCGGGCCACCGGTAACCTCGACGATGCCACCGACGCGCTCGTGCCAGCGCACTAGGTCGAGCAGGAAGGCGAACTCGGGCAGTTCCGTGGCCAGGGCTTCGGCCTTGGCGCGGGCGGTGATCAGGCGACCCTGACGCAGCTGCAACTGCACGCGCAAGGCCCGGCCATTCTGCTTGTAGATGGGCTTTTCGAGACCCTCGAGGCGATCGAGCAAGGCCTCCACGCCGGCGCAGGTGTCGTCAAAATTGAAATGCCATTGCGCCTGGAAGTAGACGGCCTTGTTCTCGAAGCGGGTGCCAGCGCAGATGCCGGCGACGGCATCTGCGCGCGGGCCGATGGCGCGCTGTTTTTCCAGCGCCTGGGCCGGGGGCAGACGGCGATAGCCGTCGAGAGTCCGTTCAAGGTCGCTGATCGCCGCCTCGGCGGTCCGAGAGCGCGCATCCACAGGCTGCCCGTCAAGGGGATTGAGGGGCGCGTCCGGCGAGCGGGACTGGCCACATCCGCTAAGCAGCGAAGCGCCGATCGCGAATGCCAACACGACGAGATGAGAAACACGCATTCCGCAACTCTGTCGCCTTCTCGGCTGACGCCATACACGCTTGGCAGAGGGTCGACGATTCTGATCATGGGCGCATGGCAATCTGTCCTTACCCGCGCACGCGCATCAAGCTGTGCGGATTTACCCGCGTCGCCGATGTCCAGGCAGCCGTGGCCGCTGGCGTCGATGCCATCGGTCTCAATTTCGCCCGTGGTCCGCGGCGCATCACCCGCGAGCTCGGCGCCCAACTGGTACGCGAGATCCCGCCTCTGGTCCAGGCGGTGGCGCTGTTCGTCGATGCCGACGAGGCTGAGATCCGCACGGTGATGGCGGCCACGCGCTGCACGACGGTGCAACTGCACGGCGACGAACCGCCGACGCTGGCCGCCAGCCTTGGCCGGGACTTCCCGATCATCAAGGCCGCCCGCATCGCCAGCGCCGCCGACCTCGAGCGGCTGCGCGGGTATCCCGCCGGTGCCTTCCTGCTCGATGCCTGGGTGCCGGGCGCGCACGGGGGCACCGGTCATGCCTGGGATCACGGACTGCTTGCCGGAATCGACCTGGGAGCCCCATTGATCCTCGCCGGCGGGCTCTCGCCCACGACGGTGACGGCGGCGGTACGCCGTGTGCAGCCCTTCGCCGTCGATGCCGCTAGCGGCGTCGAGAGCGCTCCGGGAATCAAGGATCCGGTCCTGATGCAGGCATTCATGCAGGCTGTGACTGCCGGCCGTGGCGAGGTCTGAATACCGGGACTGGCAACCGAGCCGACGGTTACCAACATTTCACTCATGACCGAGGCCCGACGCTCTTCGACGAACGATGATGACTTCGCCACTATCGACCTGATCAACGAGGCCCGCCGGCCGATCCTCATCGCCCGCCATCGGGAGCTGGTCACCGATATGGAGCAGACCCTCTCGGAAGCCTTCGTGACCGGCAACGGCGAGGGCAAGCGCTTCAAGGCGATGATCGAAGAACTCGCCAGCGAGAGTGAGTCACGACGCATCCAGCGGACGTTGAAAAGCCTCATCGACGATCACCACAATAACGATCTGACCCTGCAGCAGGCCCTTACCGAATACCTGTGCCTGCTACGCGAAGAGCACAATGTCGAGGTCGCTGCCTTGCAGATGCACGCCATCGGCGTCTACCGCGCGGTGCGCGCCCTCGTCATCGCCCGCCAGCATGATGCCCCGACCCTCGATGAACTACGCGAGATGTCGTTGACCGGGGTCGGCACCCTGCTCGACCCGCAGACGCCGGTCTTCGGGCGCCTCGGAGGGGCCCAGGTCTATACCCGCTCCTTCATCGAACGGACCTTGAAATCCATCAAGCGCCTGCGCCAGGGTGATCGCCCCGACACCAGCTGGCACGATGAGGATTCAGCGACGGTGATCACCCGCGAGGACCAGGCGCAGGTCATGCAGATGCCCGAGAGCGAACGCGATCAGGCGATGGCCTTCCTCATCCGCGACCGCATCCGCAGCCGCTTCTACCGCTCGGTGTTCCTTGAATACTTGTCGCCGGACGAATTCGAGCCGAGCGAAGCCGAAGCCCATCCGACGGTGCTCTCCTGGCTTCAGGGCCTCGCCGATACACCACACCTGTATTCGTTCCTGCAGGGCCAGCCCGAACGCCAAAAGACCTTCCGCATCGCCCTGCTGACGCAGAAAATCGTGCAGCTGTTCGAAATCTATGCGCGGATGGCCATCGCCGAGAGCGATCCCCGCCACCAGCAATCGCTCGCCGGCAAGACCAGCCGTGAGCGATTGCTGTACCTGGGCAAAATCCACTATCCGCCGATCGCGCTCAGCCCAGAATTGACCTTGTCGGCACTCCTGTGTCCGTTTGCGGCCTTCGTCGAGTTCGTACAGCAGCGCACGCAAAGCAGCGATTTCGTCTTGCCACCGGATCCCAAACGCTGAACACGACGCCGCACGCCACACCAGATTCAGCCATAGCCCATCACCCGTCTATCGGTACCACCTGCAAGGAAGAGCCCACCATGCGCCCGAACCGTTCTGTCCTATCCGCCTGCTTGTTGACCCTGGCAACGTTCGCACCGGCGCTGGATACCCCCCTCATCCTCTCGGCGGCCAACAATGCCGGGGTCATCGATCCCGGCCTGGGCACGCTCACGACCATCGAAGTCATCAGCAACGGCAGTACGCGCAAGGCTTTCGTCAACTGGCTGATGGACCTCGATCAACGCCAGCGCCGTCCGTTCGCCGAACGCAATGGGGTGATGTACAGCGAACTCCGCGTTGGCTCCCCCACGATCAAACCGGTGCCAGAAGAATTCATCCAGATTTTCCCCAACAAGCCCACCAAGGCCCAGACCGAGGCCGGCCAGAAGGATCTGCGGACGCAGGTGTACGAAGCCGAAGAGGCCTTCTGGGAACAAGAGCACACGTATGACGGCGTGGTTCGCGGCGCCTATAGTGGCCAGTACCTGATGCTGGTAGTGCCCTCGACGCGAGCGGTGCTCTTCTATCAGAATTCAGGCAGGGAATCCCTGGATCTGATCGGCTGGAGCCAGTACAGCCCCCTGCTCTACGTACCCAGCGCCTGGAAGTCGACACCGGAACCGGCGCAGCTGGTCCAGAGCATGAGCAAGCTCACCGACGATGAGAGGAAAGCCATCGAAGGCGCGCTCCATGCGCGCGAAGACGGCTCGGTGGCGGCGGCAGCCAAGAGTGAGATCTGGTGCACCAACATCGGCGAGACCTTCATCGTCGTCGATTCCGCCAACCAAAAGATTTGGGCCTACGAGATCAAAGGCCAAACCGTGGCCATGACCTCGGTGCGCAGCATGGGCGTCGATCTCATTGCCCCCGGTTTCCAGACCCGACCCCTCGATCAGGACGGTCTCGATCAATTCGCCAAGCTCTATGCTGGGCAGCTCAAGACCCTGGGCATCGCCAAGCTCGACCTGCCCTACATCAAGGCCTTTATTAGTGCCCAGCAGGTCGGCGATGCGTCCAAGGCCGGGGCCCTCCAGGCGAACCTGGTGGGCTCGCAAATCGTGCTCAATTTCACCGCCCAGCGCAAGATCGTGACCTACGAATACCGCTCGGGGGTGGGCATCAACCTGACCTCGGTACGCGATACCACGATCGACCTCGGGATGTCGCTCCTGGCCCGGGAGATCAGCGAAAAGACCTACGCCCGGCAGTCCTATAACGAAGCCGTCAAATCGAAGACTAACAACGTCCTCGGCCTGATCACCTACGCCCTGGGCCTGGACCCCAGCCTCTACGTCGAAGCCGAAAAGAGCGCCAACCTGAAGAACGCGCTCAAGGCTGATTGGGAAAAACTCAAGGCCGATGCGATCAAGGCCGACGAGGCCCTGAAGGCCAAACGCGAGGCCATCGCCACCGCCGCCGAAGCCGAGCGCCAGCGGCTACGCGAGGCCAAGAAGAAGGGCTGACCCCCGTCATCCGCAGCGCCCCTGGAAAGCTCATCTAAGCCAGCTGATCACCGCCTGGTCATCGACCCGCTGCCTGCCCTTCTCAGCTCTCAGTAGAATCGTCGATCTTGAAAGCCTTGCCGTCGGGATCGCGAAGCTAGGAGATCTGTCGGAGATCTGTCGGAGATCTGTCGGAGATCTGTCG
>JBILBP010000155.1:0-6489 GCA_044353645.1 Planctomycetota bacterium
CGTGCTTTTCAGCTTACCGAGGAAGAGCTCGGTAAGATCGCGACGTACATCGAGAACAACTACGTTATCGAAGGCAACCTGCGTCGCGAAATCCAGGCGAACATCGCCCGGTTCAAGGAGATCGGCTGCTACCGTGGCTACCGCCACGCACGCAATCTGCCTTGCCGCGGTCAGCGTACTCGTACCAATTCGCGTACCCGCAAGGGCAAGAAGAAGACGGTCGCTAACAAGAAGATCCTGCGCAAGTAAGTGTTGCTGATCTTAAGCTCTCTCGTCGACTCCAGCTGCAAACATATCGGAATCTGTCATGGCGTATAATAAGAAGAAGATCAAGAAGACGGTCCGTGCGGGCGTCGTCCACATCAATTCGACCTTCAACAATACCATCATCAGCATCACTGATGGAAATGGTGAGGTTGCAGCTTGGGAATCTGCCGGGTCGATCGGTTACAAGGGTAGTCGCAAGAGCACGCCCTTCGCCGCTCAGCTGGCGATGGAACGTTGCGCCGAGAAGGCCATCAAGATGGGTCTCAAGGAATGTGAAGTCCGCGTCCGTGGACCAGGTGCCGGTCGCGAGAGCGCCATTCGCTCCCTGGTCAGCTCGGGCGTCGCCGTCAAGGTGATCCTCGATGTGACTCCTTTGCCGCACAACGGCTGCCGCCCGCCGAAGAAGCGTCGCGTCTAAGAAACGCCTTCAACGGCCTCTTTGGCAAAAGAGGTCAGTCGCCTGACCTCACTCTTTTCATCTACCTACCCTGCTCTCATTTGGAGGTTTCATGCGCATCCGCTGGCGTGGCTTTGAACTGCCCACACGCGTTGAAAAAATCGACGGTTCCGGCTTGGCGAACTACGCCAAGTTTCACGCCGAGCCTTTCGAGCGCGGATTCGCCACCACCATCGGCAATAGTCTGCGTCGGGTACTCCTATCATCGATCCAGGGTGCCGGCGTGCGTTCGATCCGTCTCCAGGGCGCCAACAACGAGTTTACCTCGTTGGACGGCGTGCTTGAAGACGTCACGCACATCATCCTCAACATCAAGCGTCTCCGCTTGCGGTTGCACAGCGATGAGAACGTCGTCATCCGCCTCGAGAAGTCATCCTCTGGGGCCGTCACTGCCGCCGACATCACGCCTCATCAGGACGTCGAAATCATCAATCCGGACTTGGTCATCGCGACCTTGACCAAGGATGTGCGCTTCGTTCTAGAGATGGACGTCGGAGCTGGTCGTGGCTTTGTCCCCGCCGAAGGTCAGAAGATCGAAGGTTCTCCGGTCGGCACCATCGCTATCGACTCGATCTACAGCCCGGTTCAGCGCGTCGCCTTCAGCGTCGATCCCACCCGTTTGGGCAAGCGTACTGACTACGAAGCGCTCAATCTGGAAGTGTGGACTGATGGTTCGATCACCCCCGAGCTGGCTCTGGTCGAAGCAACTAACATTCTCCGCAAGCATCTCAATCCGTTCGTTAAGTACTTCGAGATCGGCCGCGAGCTCGAGGGTGGACCTTCCGATCTCACGGTCGAAGGCGACGGCGAAAAGACCGCCCTGCTCGGTAAGCAGATCAGCAGCCTGGATCTCTCAGTTCGCACCGAGAACGCCTTGCGCGCTGCCAATATCAAGTCGGTCTCTGACTTGGTGCAAATGGACGAAGCCGAAGTTACGGGCATCCGTAACCTGGGTAAGATCGCCGCCAAGGAACTGAAGAAGAAGCTCGCCGATCGCGGCTTGGCCTTCGGTATGCGTCTCGCCTCGAAGTCTGCTGAAGCCTGAATTCACACCTGTAAGAACACTGGATTGTCGCCATGCGCCATCTGAATGACCACCGCAAGCTCGGCCGTACCTCGGCTCATCGCATCGCTCTGATGCGTAATCTCGTCGCCGCACTGTTCGAGCATGGCCGGGTGATCACCACCATCCCCAAGGCCAAGGAGGCGCGCCGCTACGCCGAACGCGTGATCACCTACGGCAAGAAGGCCGTGGCGGCAACTGATCCAGCGAAGTCCCTGCACTTCCGCCGCCTCGCCCTCTCGGCGATGGGCAACAACAAGGATGCGGTCAAGGCCCTGGTTGAGACTGTCGCGCCGAAGTACGCTGATCGCACCGGTGGTTACACCCGCGTTCTGCATGCTGGCTTCCGGCTCGGCGACAACGGCGAGAAGGCTCTCTTCGAACTCGTCTAAGTTGTCATTGGTCTATTGCTCGAAAACGGCCGCCTTCTTAGGCGGCCGTTTTCGTTACTTGATGCAGCCTTGAACCTGTCTTTTCGGCGCGATACTGCTTGCGTATAAAACCCTCTTATTGGAGCCCCAATGGCCCTCATCCCTCTCCGTCCCCTGCTCGATCACGCTGCCGCCAACAACTATGGTGTCGTAGCCCTCAACGTGAACGACATGGAACAGATCCAAGCCATCATGGAAGGCGCCCGCGCCACCAAGTCGCCGGTGATCATTCAGGCCAGCCGCGGTGCGCGCAAGTTCACCAACGACGTCTTTCTCGCCAAACTGATGGAAGCCGCCGTGATGCTCTACCCCGAGATCCCGGTGGTCATGCACCAGGACCACGGCAATGCCCCTGACACTTGCATCAGCGCCATCCGCATGGGCTTTACCTCGGTGATGATGGACGGCTCGCTCGAAGAAGATGGCAAGACTCCCGCCAGCTATGAGTACAACGTCGCTGTTACCCGCGAAGTGGTGAACATCGCTCACGCCTTTGGCGTCTCCGTCGAAGGTGAACTCGGCGTCCTCGGCTCGCTCGAGCACGGCGAAGGCGAAAAGGAAGACGGCCACGGCGCCGAAGGCAAGCTGACCATGGATCAGCTGCTCACCGATCCGGACCAGGCCGTCGACTTCGTCCGCCGCACCGGCATCGATGCCCTGGCCGTCGCCATGGGCACCAGCCACGGCGCCTATAAGTTCTCAAAGAAGCCCACCGGTGACGTACTCGCCATGAAGCGCATCGAAGAGATCCACGCCAAGATCCCCAACTGCCATCTGGTCATGCACGGCTCTTCGTCTGTCCCTAAAAACCTGATCGACGAGATCAATAAGTACGGCGGCAAGATGAAGGAAACTTACGGCGTGCCTGTCGAAGAGATCCAGCGCGGCATCAAAGCCGGTGTGCGCAAGGTCAATGTCGACACCGACAACCGCCTGGCCATCACCGCTGCCATCCGCAAGTTCATGGTCGAAAAGCCAGCTGAATTCGACCCTCGTGGCTACCTGACCCCGGCCCGCGCCGCGATGCAGGTCATTGTCGAGGAGCGCATGCGCCAGTTCGGCCAGGCCGGACATGCTCCGACCGTGCCGACGGTCTCGCTGGCCAAGATGGCCGCTGATTACGCCGCTGGTAAGTTCGGTGAAGCCGCTAAGCCGGATGCACCGTACCTTGCCCACAAGGGCAAGGGCGGCGGCGTTTCGGCGATGGCCCACTGAGTCTCAATGATGTCGGCCGTCGATGACGGCTGACGTTTTTATTCTTTCGGATTCGATGCAAAAGCGCGGGTTGCATGCCGCCCGCGCTTTTGTTTGGACTGGCGGGATTGAGAGGCCCGTTTATTAGCCTCTGGCTTCGAAAGTAGGCCCCTGGCCCCTGGCCCCTGGCCCCTGGCCCCTGGCCCCTGGCCGCTGGCCCCTGGCCCCTGGCCCCTGGCCGCTGGCCGCTGGCCCCTGGCCCCTGACCGCTGGCCCCTGGTAACTCTTCTAAAAACGAAAAAAGGCCACGGCTGATGCCGTGGCCTTTTCGTCAGTCGCCATCGTTTAAGCCGGGTGATCGGCCAATCCCGTCTTGTGCGCCATGACCAATTTTCGTTCGAGCAGCAGATCGCTCCATGCCAGGATGATAGTTGAGAGGACGAAGGTCAGGTGGATGACGACCTGCCACATGACCAGGTTGGTGTCGACCGTGCTGTTGGTCTTTAACTTCATACCGATATCAGCGAATGTCTGGAGCAGGTGAATCCCGGAGACGCCGATGAGGGCGCCCGCCAATTTGGTCTTGAGGGTTCCGGGATCGATGTGATCGAGCCATGCCGGGCGATCTTCGGTTTGGATATCAATTTTGCTTACGAATGTGACGTAGCCGCCAATGACGACCATGACGATGAGGTTGGCGACCATCAAGAAGTCGACCATGCCGAGAATCAGCATTAAAAACGCGGCTTCCTGCTGCGAGGCAAGCATCGAGGCATCGAATTTTGTAACATCGAAACCAGGGGGGATCGATGGATGCAAGAGTTCATGTCCGAGGTGCACCAACCCCTCGAGAAACTTCCAGGTGTACATCGCCTGCGCGGCGATCATCCCCACGTAGATCGGCAGCAACAACCAGCGGCTGCCAAAAATACCGCGTTCGAGAAAATTTTCGATGATTTTCATAGGCGCGGATAGTCCAGACCGCGCCGCTAGTGCAAGGTAAGCTCGCGGGAGCCTACTTTTTCTGGAGTAGCTTATGAACCTTATCGAGCTTCGGCGGAATCGTTGCCCGGCAATATGCCTGCTCAGGATGCAACTTGAAGTAGTTCTGATGGTATTCTTCGGCGCGATGGAAACGCCCCGGGCCGCTCGTCGGCAGATCCTTGAGTTCGGTCACGATCGGTGCGGAGAAACGCAGCTGAGCGGCCTTTACCGCTGCCTGAGCGGCAGTGCGCTGGCTCTCATCACTGACCAGGATCGCCGAACGGTACTGCGTGCCGCGATCGTTACCTTGACGATTGAGGGTCGTCGGATCGTGGACGTGGAAGAACACATCGAGCAATTTCGGCAGGTCGACGCGGGTCGGGTCATAGACCACGCGCACGACTTCGGCGTGGCCGGTGATGCCATCGCAGACCGCGTCGTAGTTCGGGTTGTCGATGTTGCCGCCGGCATAGCCGCTGACGGCTTCGAGGACGCCGGGGACTTCTTCGAAGCAGGATTCGACGCACCAGAAGCAGCCGCCACCGAGGACGATCGAAGCGGTGGTCTGCGAGTTGGACATGGGAGTCTCGGCAGCAGGGGTGAGGTGCGCGAAGGCGCTGACGATGAGTGCAAGGAACCAGGAGAAGGTCTTCATGCTTACCTTACGGGCGAGATTGCTTCCTGTTGGCCGCCCGCTCTCGCTCACTTGGCGCTCACTTGGCGCTCACTTGGCGCTCACTTGGCGCTCATTTGGCGCTCATTTGACGATCTTCTCGCCTTTCTTGTTAGCGCGCTTGCCGCCACTGGGCTCGCGGATGAAGATCGGCGCATCGTTGCGCAGGCGGACATCGATGACGTCGCCGGCCTGGACCTGATTCGAGGCGATCAGGCGCGACAGCGGTGCCACCAGCAGGCGCTCGACGGCCCGGCGCATCGGCCGCGCCCCGAACTGCGGATCCGTACCCTCTTTGAGGATCTTCTCGAGGTAGGCCGGGCTATAATGCAGAATGATCGGCGCATCGGCATTGAGTAGACGCTTGTACACATCCTGCAGCATCAGGTTGAGGATCTTTTTGAGGTCCTCGGTGGTCAGTACGCGGAAGCAGATGATGTCGTCGAAGCGGTTGAGGAACTCGTAGGGGAAGACGTCCTTGGCGGCTTCGATGGCCTTCTGCTTAATGTTGCGATTGAGCTCTTCGGCGTCGGTCGCGACTTCGAAGCCGATCGAGCGATGGCGCAAGGTGCTGCTCATCTCCTCGGCGCCGACGTTGGTGGTGATGACGATGATCGAACGCGTGAAGTCGACGGTCTTGTTGTTGCCGAGGGTCAGGTGGCCGTCTTCCATTAGCCCGAGCAGGGCATTCCACAGCTTGGGATGGGCTTTCTCGATCTCATCGAAGAGCACGATCGAGAGGTAGTGGCTTTTGACCTGCGGAAAGAGCCTGGCGATCTTGCCTTCGCCCTCGGCGAATACGCCTCGGCCTTCGGCCTGCGCCTCCTTGTGATGGCGATCGAGATTGTCCTGCGAGAGCATCGGCTCGACGTCATTGCCGACGTAGCCGGGAGGCGAACCGAACAGTTTCGAGACCGTGAATTCGCTGCTGAATTCCTGGCAGTTGATACGCACGAACGCATTGCGTTTGCCGAAGATGGTCTCGCCGAGGGCCTTGACGGTCTCGGTCTTGCCCACGCCGGTGGGCCCGAGGAACAGCAGTGTCAGCAGCGGGCGTTCGGTATTGCGCACGCCGGCGAGGATCTTGCTGAACGAATCGAGGATGGCTTCGATCGCGGGCGCCTGGCCAACCACGCGCTCGCGCAGCATGCTCTCGAAACGTTGCACTTGCACCGAGCGTTTGGTCGGATCGAGGGTGATCGAACGGTCGCCCTGCAGCTCACGTTCAAGACGCTCCTGGCGCTCGGCGCGAGCCTCGGCCTTGGCGATCGAATCACCGCTCGCCGTGGCTTTCAGGGTCTTGAGTTCGTTGGTCGGTTCGTGATCGGAATGTGCCATAGCCTATCCTACCTTAAGATTGAGGTCCCTGCTATAGCTCATACGGAGCTCAGCCGAGCGGCCAACTGCTGACTTCTTCATA
>JBILBP010000156.1:0-6487 GCA_044353645.1 Planctomycetota bacterium
GCCCTGCCTGACCCGACCTTCCCAGACGTGACCTGGAAAGGACGGATCTGAACCACGATGGAATGAAAGTTGCTCACCCTCCGTAAAATCGGGGTGGGAGATTCCGGTGGAACTCTGGGCGATACACCCGGATCCACATGGCGGGAAGTCCGCTGCTGGTGTTCCTTCCCAAGAGCGACACCATCACGGATCGGTGCCTCCTGATCCTCAATAGCTCAGCTCCACCGCACTGGGCCCTCAAGGACCGATGCTCTACCAGTTTTGCATCGGATGCCGCCGCTCGCGACCTCCCCACGCTGCAGGTGGTTGATGTTGCCACTCCGACGGACCAGGGGCTGGATGCGGCGGCGGGTCCGCTGGTCGTGCTTCTGGGGATCATGACCGCCGTCGGGGTGGTCATGAGCTTTGCTGGCATGCAAACCCATGCGGTCATGGGGCAGCGGATCCTGGCGCTCACCTCCGGTCAGGTCCGTGGCTGGCGCCCGATGCTGAGCGTCCTGGCCTCCGGTGCCGGGCCCGTCGTCGTTCCCGTCATGGTCGCCTCGGCCTCCATCGGTCTGTTCATCGGAATCCCTAGCCTAGACCCGACATCTTGGTGGCTGAACATGACTTCTTCACCACGCCTGCTCCTGGTGGTGCTGGTCGTTCCGCCGCTGGCGGCCCTGCTGGGAAGCATCGGTTTGCTGATGATGTCCGCCGGACCAGATATCCGGCCAATCTGGTGGGCCGGGTGGGCCCTGGTCCTGGCCACAGCCGTGGCCGCCCTCCCCACCCTCGCCAGCGACCTCAGACCCTGGCCCGGACTGGACATCATCCCAGGTACTGGACTGCTGGTGGCCCTGGCGGCGGGACTGCGCCCCGGACCACTGCCCTGGACGGACCTCTTCATCGCCGTCGGCGCCTGTGTTCTGGTCACCACCCTGATCCTCGCCGCAGCACTCCGATCCTGGTCCCGGCGGCCGATGCCGACCTCGCACCCGCAGCGACTGCCGGGAGGTCGGGATGCCCTCCTGCTGTTCGCCGGGATTGTCGGGATCGGCATGATCGCCGACCTCGCACCCGAGCCTGGATTCACCTTCATCACCCAATGTGGATCGGTTGCCCTGGTGCTCCTGGTCCTTGGGATCCGGGGGTTCGACCGCCGCGCACTCCATCTGACCATCCCTCCGGTCCGGATCTGGATCGGCGCCGTGCTGCTCATCCCCGCAGACATCCTGCTGGGGGGCCTGAGCGAGTTCCTGTTCACCGAGGGCCTCAGCGGACTCGGGGTCGATCCTGAACACGCTGCGACCTATGGGGACCGAGTCGAAGCGAGCAATGCTGCGTTCGGGCCGGTGGATACGGTGGTGTATAACGCCGTGTTCCCCGGCATCTGCGAGGAAATCGCCTTCCGCACCGTACTCCTGGTTGGCCTCCAGCGCTGCCTCGGGACACCAGCTGCCGTCCTGCTCAGCAGTCTGATGTTCGGGCTCTGGCATGGATCCCCCCATCATTTCGCGATTACCTTTGAGGCTGGCATCCTCTACGCACTGGTCTGCCTGCGTTCAGGGTCGGTGGTTCCGGGAGCGATCCTCCACTTCAGTTTCAACCTCTTCGTTTCCTCGGCCGATATGCTCAAGACCACCGATTATGAGCCGATGGCGATCTCGATCGCCATCAGCCTGCTCCTCACCCTCCTCGCGACCTGGCTGGGCTGGCGACTGATCCGCAAGAGCCCACCACCACACAGTGGCGTTCACTAGATCTCCATTCGCCCCCATCCATGTCCACACTTTCCGTATCTCGATCCATGGCGGGTCCGCTGGCCGCCAACCATCCAAGGGCATCCTGGCGAAGATCGCCACCCAGAACGTGAAGATTCTCGCAGCTCTCCACGACGTTGGTGACGGTATAGCCCAGGGATACCCGGACATGGCACGTGGTAGGCCTGAGTCATCTTCGGCGTATACGCGTCGGCCTCAAGCCGCCTGGATCGCTGTCCGGGCTCCGGAGTCGTTATGTCTACCCCATCCCCTTTGTTCGCGATTAAAAGGCGCTCGTCGGCGATGGCGACGGCACCGGCACTCCTGCCTTACCGAAATCAACTGCCTGCGGATCACTGTCGTCAGCGACGACCACCGGGTAGACGGTGCCTTTCTCGTCCTTACCGATCCAGGGGTGGCTGACGTAGGTCTGCTGCAGAACCGAATCGCCAGGGCCCAGATCGTGATAGAGCACCGGCTTCCCGTCATAATTGACCCAATAAACCGAAACCATCAGATCGGTATGATTGCTGAATCGCATCGTCTTGCTGATGCTCCAGTCGCGACTGTGGACGCCGTCGGGTATGACGACGGGCTCGACGTGAAGGGACGGCGGAGGTGTTGGCGGTGAGATGGTCGGCAGAGGTACACTGACGGCCGCTGGCGCCTCGACGAGCCACTGCTCCACGGCCGGGCTGGCGGCAACACTTTCCCTGGGGGTAAGCAAAATCACCATGGCCACCACGCCACCAATAATCAGCGCCAGAAGCAGGCTTTGTTGAGCCCGCGAAGACGTATTGCTCATAGCTCAGACAACAGGAAAAGAACTCGAAAGACAACAAAGGCGAACAAAAGGGACACTCCACCTTCAAGGTGGAGTGTCTCTTTTGACAGAATCCAGCCCTCAGTCGAGCAGCTTCAACCGTCTGACCACACGCTGCGGCGATGGGCATTCAACCACAGCACCAAGGGCATCATCGCCAGCGGCGCGAGAGCCGATAACGCCAGGCCCCAATGCAGATCGCGATGATCGGCAACCCAGCCCACCACCCACGGCATGAGGATGCCGCCGGCATTGCCGAGAGCGGCGAGGGCGCCAAACATGCTTGCACCGCCATTGGGATAGCGGTCGGCGGTCACCGCCAGCGTCGTCGGCCACAAGCAGCTACCGCTGAAGCCCGCCGCCACGCAGCAGCCGAGGGCGATCGCCGGGTGCGGCACGAAGGCTCCGGCGAGAAAGAAGACCACCGAGCTGGCGCAGCTCCAGGCCATCAGATGGAAGGGATTCCAGCGCGTGGCGAGGATTCCTACCACCATGCGTCCGATGGTCATCGCCAGCGAAAACGCCAGCAGCGCCGCCCCGCCCATCCACGCCGGATATCCCAAGGCGGTCTCGGCGTAGGCCGGCAGCCATTGCGCCATGCCCAGTTCGGTGGCACCGCCGAGGAAGATCGCCGCCAGGGCAGCGAGGAACCAGCGTTGACGCAGCAGCGCACGGAAGGGCACCCGGCCGCTGTCGGCAACCATCGAGGGAAAGCGGAGCGGAGCGAAGGCCGCGATCAGCAACAGCGGCAGAGGAACCTGCACCAGGCAGGCGCTGCGCCAATCGACGCCCAGCCACAAGACCGTGGTTCCCGCCAGCACCGTCACCATCGCGCCCACGCAGTAAAAAGAGTGCAGCCAGTTCATCGCCGAGGCCCGCCGCTGGGGATTGAGCGCCGCCACCACTGGACTCAAGACCATATCGATCTGCCCGGCGCCGAGCCCGAGCAGGAACACCGCCACGCCGGCGGTCACATAATCATGCGCCGAAGCCAGGCCGACGAGGCTCAGGGCGACCACGCCCAGGCCCACCAGCGTGAACGGCTTGGCGCCCCAGCGATCCGCCAGGGGGCCGGTGATGACGATGCCCAGGACCAAGCCGGCAAAAGCCGCCGCCCCCAGGCGCCCGAGCTGTTCCTGGGTCAGTCCGGCAGGGCCGCCCAGGGCGCCGCTGAGAGTGGTCAGCAACACCGGTACGAGGTTGATGCCGATGGCCAAGCACATCATCGCCCCGTAGCACAGCACGGTCAGCAGGCGCGGGCGCAGACCACGCGGGCCCGGCGCAGATGCAATCGCGGTGGTCACGCTCGAGAGCGTGGGCCCCCGGGCTTGCGTGCCAGCCCCGAGCCGGGGATTCCCCGGCGGACGATGGCGGGGATAGGAGCATGCCTCGGGGTGCGTGCGTCAGCGGCTCGCGGGCAGCAAAGCCACCGAGCCGTCGCGCAGGACCGCGATCAGATCGCGGGTGCCGGCAGCCTGCAGCAACATCGCCGGTGTCGGCAGCTCGCTGGCGGTGAGCAAGGTCCGACCGCTGGCGACATCGATGCAGCGCACTAGGCCATCGCTGCTGGCGGCGAACAGCCGCGAACCATCGGCGGCGAAGCACAAGGCCTGCACCGGCTGCAGGAGGTGCAAGCTGATGGTCGGGGCCTGGCCGGGGACGCCGATCTCGATCAACCGCCCGCGAGCGGTGGCCAGCCAGTGCTCGCCGGTTGACATGGTCAAGGCGGTGACGGCATCATCGTGGTCGGCCTCGGTGGCGGTGCGTTCGCCATTGTGAGCGGTGAACGTGCGCACCGTACCGTCGACGCCACCGGTGCGCAGGCGCTCGGCGCCGAAGAACAGATTCGGGACCGCCCCGGCATGACCGTGGCAGGTGTACAGTTCATGGCCATCGGCGACCTCATGCACCCGCACCCGGCCATCACTGGCCGCCACCGCCAGGCGCTTGGCGTCGGAGTCGAAGGCCAGGGCGCGGATCTCGGTCTTGGTCTTGGGCAGCGTCACCAGCGTATAGCCGGAGTCGGCGACCCACACCCGAGCCCGGCCGTCTTTGCTTGCCAGCGCCACCAGGGAGCCGTCGCCGCTGAGGGCCGCGGCGGTGATCGGGAAGCCGGCGTGCCAACGCCGCAGGACGCTGCGCGAACGCACGTCGACGAGGGCCACCGCGCCGCCGGTGTCACCCATCACCACTCGCCCGCCATCGTTGCTGACCGCTGCCGCCGAGGTCGCCGTCAGCGCCGCCACGAACTCGACATCGCGACGTTTTTCAGCATCCCAGAGACGGATCGAGCCGTCATCGCCGAAGGTCGCCAGGCGCGCGCCCTCTTCGACGAAGACCGCGCCCACCACCGGGCCAGCATGACCGACGATGGGCAGCGGATGCGGCTGGCCGAGAGTGATGATCTGCACGCTGGGGCCGGTCTGGGCCATGATGCGCTTGCCATCCGGCGACCATGCCGCCGCCGTCGGGGCATGCCCAAGATCGGCTACCGGCGTCAGCTGCCCGGCGGCCGTGACCACGGCGAGCTTGGTGCCAAGATGGGCGATCCATCCTGCCGGGCTCCACGCCAGCAGGCGATAGCCTGGCACTGGTGCCGGCAGCTCATGCGCGGCCTGAGCATCGAGAACCACCCCGCTGCCATCGGCGCGACGGGCAACCACCTGCGGACCCTCCTCGAGCAGCACGGCCTCGCCGCCGAGCTCGGCCTTGCGCAAGGCGCTGCCGCTGGCGAGGTCCCAGACATTGACCTGGCCGGCGATGGTCAGCGACCACGCGAGACGGCCGTCGGTGAGGACCTTGGCCATCGGCCCCGCCGCTCCGACCATGATGCGCTCGGGGTTCTCGCTGCCGATGCGCCAGAGGCGCAACGTGCCGTCGGCGCCGCCGCTGAGGACGCGTCCGTCGTTCAACAGCGCTGCGGTCATGGTCGCCGAGCGATGCGCCTGGAAAGCACCTTCCGGACGCAGGCCCTCGCTGTAGAGGCGCACGTAGCCGTCGCGGCTGGTGGTCAGCAGGTGGCCGCCGGCGAGCGCGATCAGCGAGGTCCCCGGCTCGGTGGCATCGGTGCGCCGCAAGAGATCAAGTTTGGTCAGCAGATCCAGGCGCCGCCACGGCCAGTCGCGGAGATTCTCCGGGCAGCTGTTCAGCGCGGCAACCCCTGCCCCGTAGTCTTCCTGGCGCAACTCCTGGCTGGCGAGGGCGATCGAGGAGAGGTAGCGCTCGCGATCGGCGGTGATCCGCTGCTCGCGCTCGGAGGCCAGCGCCTGGGCGACGCTGGCGCGCGCCGCGTCGGCATCCTGGCGAGCAAACTCGCTCTGCGCCTGGGCGGCTTCGGCGGCGAAACGCGCCGTGCGATTGAGCTGCACGGCGTAGGTCAGGCCGCCCACCGCCACGGCCACCAGCGCGACCGAGACGATCGCCGTCAGGCGATGGCGACGATAGGCGACCAGGATCATTTCGGCGAGCGTAATCGTACGCGCCGACACCGCCCGGCCATCGAGCCAGGCTTCGAGATCGCGGCCCATAGCGGCGGCGCTCTGATAGCGCTCGGCCGGCGCCCGCGAGAGGGCGCGCATCGCCACCGCCTCGAGATCGCGCGGCACCAGGCGCCCGGCGGGTGCCACCCGCGAGGGCAGATCGGTGACGCCGGCGCGGACCTTCAGGAGCACCTCGTGCACGTCGCTGCCGCTGGCCGGGGCACGCAGGGTCAGAAGCTCAAAGAGGATCGCGCCCAAGGCATAGACGTCGCTGCGCGCGTCGAGACGCGCATTGCGGCCGTCGGCCTGTTCGGGCGGCATGTAAGCGGGCGTCCCGAGGACGCTGCCTTCCATGGTCAGATCATGATGGTCGCTGGCGCCGCCGCTATCGTCGTCGCTCGACGACGAATGGACGCCCTCCATGGTCACGTCGTTGACCGCCG
>JBILBP010000011.1:0-20551 GCA_044353645.1 Planctomycetota bacterium
GGTTTTTTTGATACCACCAGCATAGGGAACACGGTGACCACCGTTTGACGGATTTACGGGCCTACGGACTTACACCACTTCTTGGGGAACTATCGGAATTTCACTGGCCCCAGCTACACTCCATCACGCTCATTGAACGCCATATTCTAAGTATCCTGATTCTGGCAGAGAGCCGAGCTGACCGGACTGCCGATCAGCGTCTGTTCGACTGCATCTTGGGAGATATTCAGCCTCGGCGATCGATGCGCTGACTTCACCGGTAGATCGCAGCTGACGGCAGGAGCTTCGCATTTATGCACAAGCCGATCCGCCTTTGTCTTTTGTACACAGCCCATGATCGGTTTTTCCATGTAGGTATAACTGACACTCGCTAAGGCCACAGCGGTCAACCCGACCCCGAGAATCAGCGGCCAATACATGAGAATATGAATCTGATGCAAGCCTTGGTATTCGATCGTCAAGGTCAGTACCGACAATAATGCGTAGAGGATCAGTCCATGGAGCAGAAATATGCCGTAGCTGATATCGCCCAGCCAGATCGCAGGCTTGGTCGTGAGCATACCCCACAGCGACGCCCCGCCGACCACCGCCGAGAAGATGAAGAACAAGAGTCCGATGGTGAGCGGCCCTGATTGCGTGAGGCCCAGGACGATCAACGCCAGCAGCGCGACACCTCGGTACCATCGATGGCTGAAAATGCGGCGCATGCTTGGCACGCGGAACAGGAGCGCGATCAGGATCCCGCAAGTATAATTGAAGATGCAAGTACTCAATTCGATGTGTAAGGCGACCTTCATGTAGATTTCGCCCAAGGCCGCGCCGATGCAGCCGACGAGCAGCCATTTGAGCACCAGGAACCGCGAGCAGAAATACAGGAGCGGAACCGCCAGGAGGCAGAAGAGTACCTCGTATTTCAACGACCAGTTGACGCAGGCGATGAGTACCGCCGAATCCTTCATGCCATTGATGTCCGGCCGGGCGAAGACCACGAAGGTCATCCACTCGACGTATTCATGAGACACCTGCCATAGCGATTCCTTGAGCGAGAAGTCGCTCTTGATGAAGATGACAAGGAAAACGACATTGATGACCACGAAGTAGAGCGGGAACAACCGCCTGATCCGGGCAAGGTAGAATGATTGCCAATCCATATGCTCGCCCAACGCCTTGTTGGTGAACAAGAAAGCGGTGAGCATGAAGAACAACGCGACGCTGGCCTTGCCGAACTGATTCAGCAGGTTGTTCTCACCGTATTGCCACACCCCGGCGGTGAAATATCCGTAGATCGCCGAGCTGTGATGCACCAGGACCACCACCGCCAGCAATCCCCGCAGGCCATCGATCGCGCCATAGCGTGTGCGCCTGGGAGTGAGCGATTCATTGAATTTTCCGCACTGAAGAAACACCCGTGAACAGAGCCACATCACGAGGTAGATGGAAGCTCCGTATAACAGCGAAAACCAGATGTTTTGTTCAATAATCAGCGGTGTCATAGGCACCGTCCTTGATCACCATCACTGCGTAGCCTGTTCATCCGTAGGCCTGCCTGGGACGTAAGATGATCATGAGAGCGCGCTCGTAAGTTAAAACTATATTCGTAGTTATTTATCTAGTCAACCGTCCTGTTGGATTGATCTGTTCGAAAATCGGTCAGAAAATTATTGCCGATTGCACGATGGTCGAATGTGGTCGGACGGTTGATAAGTGCACCAATGCGCGAGGTCACGCACCCGTGATTTTTCAGCCACGGTCAGCGAGGCTCAGGCACCATAGGTGTTTGATCCATGGCTGATCCATGGCAACAGCAATAAGCGTCATCGCCGAGGCAGACCACCAATGAAGGCCGCCAGCTCGTCGCTGATCCGCGACTCGTCGAACGCCTGGGCATCGACCATGTCGGCCTTGAGCAGGTACACCGGAAATCCGGCCGCACGCAGGCCGTCGAGGCGGCGTTTGACGTAGCTGTTCCAGATCCCGCACGAACGGTTCCAGTGGCAGATGATGCCATCGACCTGAAAATCACTGGCGATGTCCAGCGTCCAATCGAGCACGGTCTGCGCCGGCAGATTCATGGTGTTCCAGGCATAGCGGCGCACCAGGGTATCGAGACCGTCGCAGGCGTTGAAATCGAACCACCACGAATGCGTGTAGGTGCTGGCGACCATCGCCGTCTGCCGCTCGGCACAGAAGGCCGCCAGCCAGGTGCGCCGTGGCCAGATCGGAATCGCATCCCACAGAAGACGACGCCGTTCGCCGGAGACCGCCGCGTAGCCAGCGGCCACCCGTTCTTCGAGCTCCGCCAACAACCGCCGATAGAAATCCGTCGCCAAGGGATGCCCGCGGGCGATGACGATCGGAGCCATGGCGGTGAAGGCCTCCCAGGCCGTCCATGGCGCCGGGCGCACACGCGCGAGATCGAGGCACCGCTGCCACAGCTGATTGGCCGTAGCCGATTCGGCGATCACCGCCTGCAGGCGGGCTTCCGCGCGGACCACGCCGAAGCGCGCCGCGAGCTCATCGAGGTGCGCATCGAGCTGGGTGCGGAAGCCGGCGAGCTGATCGGGTGTATGCCCGCTACCGCGCACCGGCGGAGCCTTGAGCAGGTAATGCGGGATGTCGCGCGCGTCGGCGATCTTGAAATGCGCCGCGACGGCCTCGCCCCAGCGCCCAACCACCGCGCACTGGCTATCGCAGGCGTAGAAGAGATCGGGCGCCGGCAGACTGCCCAACGGCGAGGCCGCGCCCGTGAGCACGCCGAGATCGGCTAAGGCGTACGAGCAGAGCTTTGGCGATTTATAGCCAGCGGCTTGGGCGGCGGCGATCGCCGCTCGGCTGTAGGGCTGATCAGCATCGCGCAGCGGCGACAACGCCCCGAGCATCGCCGCATGATTCTCGGGATAAACGGGGATGATGCCCAGTGCGTACAACGCTTCCGCAGGAGCGAACGCCGAGCACCACGCAATCGGCTGACCGGCACCGCGCACGTACTCGTACCAGGCCCTGATGTCGAAGGTCGTCCGCAAGCGCATGTACTGATGATCGCGCGTTGGTATCCCCCGCAACTGGAGGTGAACGTCGCCGGGTTTACCTTCGCGAGCCATGGATTCACTGGTAACCGGAGGCAGCCGTGGCATCGACACCGCCATCGCCAGAGGAGGCGTCGAGATCGTCATCGGCTAGCGCTCGCGCCGCCGCAGGCAGAAGCTCCCAGGCACGCCTACTCAACGACCACGGCCTCGATCTGCTGCAGCTCATCAAAGACAGCACGCAGACTCTCGCCTTGCCCCTGGCCCTCGGTGCGCGACTGCCGCGCAAAGCCATCCTCGCTCTACCCGGCGGGGAGGCCTGCGAGGTGTACCTGCTGCTGGACCCCGGATGATCACCCGCATTCGATCGCCGGACGGTTGATGCTGACGTCCTTCAGCGGAGCGCCGTTTTGAGTCAGGCCGGAGATGACGACGGTGAATGCGTAGTTCTTCTTCGACGGTCTTGCCAGCAACTTCCTCTTGAAGGGCAGATCCACCGCCGACCCCTTCCTGAGTTCGACAGACTGCGCGTTGTTGGCCGTCGAGGCGGGGGTCGATCAGCAGATTGCGGATCGCGGTCAGGCACGCGCTGGCCATCACCGGTAACGTCCCAAGCAGCCTATGCCCGAGCACGACCGCGAGCGCGAATCACCCCGCCAGCAGCGGTCCCAGGCTGATGCTCGACGCCAGCAGCGTGACCCCGAGATTGAGACGGAAGACCACCGCCAACCACGCCGCCAGGACCATCTGCAGGCCCGGCACGGGCGCCACGCCGAGGGCTATTCCCACGGCCGCCGCGACTGCCAGCCGCGCCGGCGACAGCCCGCTGGTGAAGGCCTGCCGCCAACCCGCGATGCCGTTTTCCGGCCAGGGCACCAGACGGCGCGCGACCAGGCGCGCGAAGGCCCGCGCCGTGCGCCAGGAATCGGCCCAGGCGCGGAAGTGACTGATACGATCGTGGGGATACGACACCGCCACCGGCAGCATGCGTAGCGGCACGTCCTTCCAGACCGCGCGTACCAGCGACTCGATCTCGAACGCGTAACCGCCGGCGCCGACGGTAAGCCGGCTCATCACCGGCAAGGGATAGACGCGCAGACCGGTCTGATTGTCCTGCGGCCACACCCCGCACGCCACCCACGTCCAAATGCTGGTCCACCAGCGACCAAAGCACGATGAACGCGGAGCACCGCGCATGTCGCGTACGCCCAGCCACAAGGCCTCGGGCTGGATGGCGGCGGCTTGCGCCAGGCGCCCGGCCTCGCCCGGAGGATGCTGCATGTCGGCGTCGATGGTCAGCACCTGATGATAACCGGCGACGGCGAACTCCGTCAGACCGAGGCGCAGGGCCGCGCCCTTGCCCTGGTTGCAGGGCATGGTGATGACCTGATCGGCGCCCGCCTGGCGGGCAGCCTCGCCGCTGCCATCGGTGGAGCCATCATCGACGACGATGATCTTCGCCGCACCCAATGCCCGGCAGCCGGCGATCACCGCCGCCACCGTCTGAACATGATTGAATACCGGAATCAATACCGGCACCGTCGTAGGCCACGAGCTCATGCACTCACCGGCTGACCGCCAGCAGGTACGCACTCACCACGGACTGATCAGCCGGGGGAATCTTGATGCGGTTGCACATCTTCTTGGCCACCGCTGCTTGGCCACCACCGGCCAGGCTGCGCACCTCACCTCGTTGGCGGTGATGCCGCCACGGCAGGACCGGCAGTTGGTGATCAGCAGCTGGCACCCGCTCTCGATGCGTTGCGGGCTGCTGGTGAGGGGTGCTGGCGATGAAGGACGTCTGTTGCACTGGGGTCGCCGCAACCGCCGGCGGGGTGCTGCGCGACGGGCAGCCGACGACGATGCTCCAGGTGCTGAGATGATGCCGATGCATAGGCGACTCGTGTGCGGGGGCAGGAGAAGAACTGTACAAGCGATACCATCACTCGTCTCCCGAACCAGCACCGGCGCCGAGGAGCTCCACGGCCCAGCCGCCAGAGCTGCCAGAGCCGTCAGAGCCGCCAGAGCCGTCAGAGCTGCCAGAGCCGTCAGAGTGGATAGCGGCGCTATCTCACCGTTTTGCCAACGCCGGAGATGCCGTACGAGACCGAGTCAGCCGACCGAATCTCTTCCCGACAGACTCCGCTCGCCCCTTGGCGGGTTTGGCCGTCACGCCATCATCCTCGCCCATGGCCGGCATCGATTGGCGCAGCGGCGCTGAACTTGATCCTGCCCGGCCGCGCATCCTCGCTGATCTGTGTGCCGCGGCGCAAGCCCGGGCGGCGGGCGCGATCGTGATCCGCGATGGGCAGGACACCGCCACCTGGGAGCAACTGCAGGCGGGTAGCGCGCGCCTCGCCCATCATTGGCGCGACCACGTCGCCACCGGCCAGTGCGTGGTCATCATCGGCGCCAACAGCCTCGGGCATCTGCTCGCCGAACTCGCCTGCTGGCGCTTGGCGGCACAGGCCGCACCGCTGGCGCCGGAACCCTGCCCAGCCCGCCTCCGCGCCGCCCTCGAGGGCCTGCGGCCGGTGCTGGTGGTGACCACCGCTGCCATCGCGGCGGCGCTTGCGCTCGGCGATACCTGGTGCGATATCGATCAGCTGCCGACCCTGGCCAGCGCCGGTCCTGAACTGCCCTGGCGGGCGGCGATGCCCGACACCCCGTGCCTCATCCTCCATACCAGCGGCAGCAGCGGCGAACCGCGCGGCGTGGTCCTCACCCACGACAACCTCTGCAGCCAGCAGGCGGCCTTCGCCGCCATCTGGCCAGAGGTCGGCCCAGGCGATCGGCTGGCGGCCTACCTTCCCTGGCATCATAGCTTCGGAGGCCTGGCCGAACGTCTGTGGGGGCTCTGCCGCGGACTCGAGCTGACCATCGTCCGCGGTGGCGGACGCCATCGCGAAACCCTGCTCGCCACGGTTCGCGCCGTCCAGCCGACGCTGCTCATGAGCGTGCCGAAGCTGCACCGCACCCTGACCCAGGCGGGCGTGCTGACACCGGCGAAGCTGCGCTGGGTGTTCACTGCCGGCGCGACCTTGGGGCTCGACGAAGAACGCTGGTACGCCGAGCGCGGGGTGCCGGTGTACGAGGGCTGGGGTCTCACCGAAACCAGTCCCAGCGCGGTGATCACCCCACCCGGCAGCCGACGGGTGGCGGGGGTCGTCGGCATGCCGATTCCCGGCGTCGCCGTGGGCGTCGATGGCGATGGCCGGATCTTCGTCGCCGGACCAGGGGTGATGCAGGCCTATGCTGATTCGCCGCAGTTGACCGCGACCATACGCCACCCCCACCCGCACTTCGGGTGGATGCTGGACTCCGGCGATCTGGGGGCGTGGAGCGCCGACGGACTGCGCCTCATCGGTCGCGCCGATCAGGTGGTGAAGCTCGCCAATGGCGAGAAGGTCGCGCTGGCGCGCATCGTCGAGCGCCTCGAATGCGGCCCAATCCGCCACGCCGTGGTGATGCTCCGCGACGAAGCCCTGGTGGCCCTCGTCCATGCCGCCGAGGAGCACTCCGACGCGGCCCTGCTGGCGATCATCACACAGGCCCAGGCGCAGGCCGAGGCTTCCTTCGTGCGGCTGCAGGCGGTCTATCGCCTGACCCAGCCAGTGAGCCGCGACCTTGGGCTGCTGACCCCGACGCACAAGGTTGACCGCCGTGCGTGGATCGCCGCTTTCGCAGCTTTTGCACATCTCGAGGCCGAAGGGCCCGGCGACGCGCAACGCTTCCGTTGCCTGGTCGGGCCATGACCACCAACGGCACGACCTCGGCTACCATCTGGAGGCCCGCGGCCTGACCGGGATCGCCCTCGCCGCCGACGAGGTGCTGGTCAGGCCAGGCCTGCGATAGATTTCTACGCAGTAGGCGGTCTTAGGAGACCGCGCCGGTGACCACCGCGCGTTTCAGGCGCGAGAGGGCAGCCGGGATGTCGATATCCTTGGGGCAGGCTTCCTTGCAGTTGAAGATGGTATGGCAGCGCCACACCCCATCGCTGCCATTGACGGCGTCGATGCGTTCGGCCTTGGCGTCATCGCGGCTGTCGCCTAGGAAGCGCCAGGCTTTCAGCAGCGCCGCCGGCCCGAGGTAGCTGTCGTTCTTCCAATAGCTCGGGCAGGACGAGGTGCAGCAGCCGCAGAGGATGCACTTGGTGGCGTCATCGATGAGGTCGTACTGTTCCGGCGACTGGCGGAATTCGTGGACCGGCTTGGGGGCCTTGCTGCTGAAGTACGGCTGAATCGCACGCAGGTTGTGGTAGAACTGGCTCATATCGACGACCAGATCCTTGATCACCGGGAAGCCCTTCAGCGGGGCGACCTCGATGATGTCACCGGCGATGTCCTTGACCAAGGTCTTGCAGGCGAGGCGCGAAGCACCCTGGATGGTCATGCCGCACGAGCCGCACACTGCGTGGCCGCAGGAGCGGCGATAGGTCAGGCTGCCGTCGGTTTCCCACTTGATGCGGTTGAGCGCGGTCAGCACGCGCTCCATCGGATCGCAGTCGAGGACGTATTCCTTGACCGCCGGCACGCTATCCTTGGCCGGATCGTAGCGGTGGATGCGGAAGGTCTTCTTAGTGAGGATCGGAGCGGCCATGTCAGTACTTCCGGACCTTAGGTTTCATCTTTTCCATCAACTCAGGATCCCAGCCATCGTCACCATGCTCGTTGAGCAGGTAGACGCTGCGGAACTGCAGGTCGACCTGGCCATCGGGCTTGAGATAGGCAAAGGTATGCTTCAGCCAGTTGGCGTCATCGCGGGGCAGCGACGGCGCATCGAACGATTCGCCATCCATGTACAGGTGCGCGCCACGGCTTTCACGGCGCAGCAGCGCGCCTTCGATGAGGGCCAGCGAATAATCGATCATGAAGCCGCATTCGACGGCCTCCATGAGGTCGGTGTTGAAGACCATGCCCTTGTCGTCGACGCCAATCCCAGCCTGATAACGCACGCGCAAGGCGCGGACCAGGTCACGGGCCTTGCTCATGCCATCCACCGTGCGGCGGATGGCGACGTAGGTCATCATGATCTCGGACAGCTCTTTGCGCAGCAGGCCGCCGCGCTCCTTGCCGGTCGAGGCCTTGAGCGCGGCGAAGCTCTTGACCACCTGCTGATCGGCGCCATCCGGGAGTTTGCCGAGCTTGATCGAGTCGACGTTCTTGGCCACGTGCAGACCCACGCGCCGACCGAAGACCACCAGATCGAGCAGCGAGTTGGTGCCCAGGCGATTGGCGCCATGCACCGAGACGCAGGCGCATTCGCCGGCGGCGTAGAGGCCTTCGACGATGTCGCCATCGCGGTGGCTGCGGCGCACGCGGCCATCGTTGTCGGTGGGGATGCCGCCCATGTAGTAATGGCACGTCGGCATCACCGGCACCGGTTCTTCCCAGGGCTTGATGCCAAGGTAGGTGGTGGCGAAGTCGACGATCTCCTCGAGCTTCTTCAGTAGTTCGGCCTTGGGGATGTGCTCAAGATGAAGCAGGACGTAGTCCTCGTTGCAGATGCGCCCGGTCTTGTTGATGCCGCGGCCTTCGAGGACCTCCTTGTACATACACTGCGAGATCATGTCGCGCGGCGCGAGGTCCTTGACCGTCGGCGCGTAGCGTTCCATGAAGCGCTCACCGGTGCTGTTGGTGAGGTAGCCGCCTTCGCCGCGCGCGCCTTCGGTGACGAGGATGCCCAGGCCGGCGAGACCGGTGGGATGGAACTGCACGAACTCGAGATCTTCCAGAGGCAGACCGTGGCGCAGGAAGATGCCCAGGGCGTCACCGGTGTTGGCCTGGCAGTTGGAGGTGATGGCGTAATTGCGCCCGGCGCCGCCGGTGGCGAAGACCACCACCTTGGCGTGCACGGTATGCGTCTCGCCCGACAGCAGGTCATAGGCGATGACACCGACGCACTTCTTGTTGTCGTCGGTCATGATCAGGTCGACGACCTGGAATTCGCTGTAGAAATTGACGTTCTGCTTGACGCAGTTCTCGTACAGGGTGTGCAGGATCGCGTGGCCGGTGCGGGCGGCGGCGTAGCAGGCGCGGCGCACCGGGCGCTCGCCGAAGTTGCGGGTGTGGCCGCCGAAGGGACGCTGGGCGATCTTGCCATCTTTGGTGCGCGAAAACGGCACACCCATCTTTTCGAGTTCGTAGATGGTCTGCGGCGCGTCGTAGGTGAGGATCTTCTGTGCGTCCTGGTCGCCGAGGTAATCGCCGCCTTTGACCGTGTCGTACCAGTGCCAGAGGGGATGGTCTTCCTCCTCATTGCCGAGCGCGGCGCCGATGCCGCCCTGGGCGGCGCCGGTGTGCGAACGCGTGGGGAAGAGCTTGCTGATCACCGCCACGTCGGCTTTAGTACTCGACCAATAGGCCGAATAGAGCCCTGCCGCACCCGAGCCGACGATCACAACATCATGGGAGATAATCATTGCAGGAAATCTCAGTGGGCCTGGACGGCGGAGTAGACAGGGAGCTGACGCAGACGGCTGAGGATGGCGTCTTCGCGGGCGATGGCGGCGGCCTCGGTGGCGAGTCCGCGCCGGGCGTTGGCGTTGGCGCGGCGCACATCCTTGGCCCACAGCGCAAACTCGTAAGTGCTGCTGAACAACGCATGGCGATCGCGCAGTTCTTGCGCCGGACCGTCGCTGGCCAGCTGGCGATTGAGCCAGGTGTCGAAGGCCAGCCCGGCGGCCGCGACCTGCGACGTATCCACGGGCTTGCCGGCCTGATGGGCGAAGACCTCGGCGAGCGCCGTGGCCTCGGTGCGATGGGTGTGGTGCTCGAGGTAGTATTCCAGAAGCAGCAACTCGCGCAGCTCGCTGCGGAAGTCATAGTTGATGGCCAGGGCCGGAGGATTTCCGCGACTGGCGCCAGCAGGGAAGCCGCGCGCCGCGTAGTTGGCCTTGACCGCCTCGACCGGCACCGGATGAGCGATGTTGATGATGGCGCGGGCAGCAAAGACCGCCGCGAGCGTCCAGATCACCAGCTCGATCGGCAGGCGCAGATTGGGCCGCGGATTATAATCGCGGATGATCCCGCACAGGCCGTTGATGCCGTGGTACAGTGCCAAGGCGATGAACAGCGCGTAATAGGCCTGCCACCAGGGATTGTTCAGGCGGGCGGCGACGGTTAGCCCGGTCGATACCGCATCGCTGGTGAAATGCTGGATCGCGAAGTGGGTGAAGGCGAGACCGACGAGCAGGAAGGCGCTGACGCGCTGCATCAGCCATTGGGTCGAACCGGTGCGACGGGAAATGTACGGAAAGGACACGTTACTTGCCTCCCGGCAGGGCGTCAGCCAACAACGGCTGGACATTCCAGTGCATGATCAAGGGCACCGAGCCCACCGCTAACAGCCCCACCACCAGCACCGTCAGGCCCCAGAACATCGCCTTGTGGTAGTGCGTGCGGGTGGCCACGAAATCGACGTAGAGGATGCGCAGGCCATTCAAGCCGTGGAAGAGCAGAGCGGCGAACAGGGCGATCTCGCCGAGCTTGAAGTCGGGCTCCTGCATGCGCCGGATCATCAGGTCGTAGACCTCCGGCGAGGCATTGGCCTTGGTGATCGAGATGATGTGGAAGATCAGGAAGACCAGCAGGCCGATGCCGGTAATGCGGTGCAGGACATAGGCCAGACTGCCGGTGAACCAGCGATAGGCCCCGCCGACTTGGCGCGGAATGGGATTGGCGGCCGCACTCAGCGCGCCGCGATCGGGGTGGTACACAGCAGGCTCCCTGGAAAAGACACGTCTATCTAAGGTAACCCACCTCACCCGCAAGGTGACTGGTCAGTATCCGGGAAGACATGTTTTATCTGCATCAATTGAGCTCGAGATGTGATTGAGACATAAATCCCCCTCTTCCCCGTTTCTCAGGGAGCTCTAGCTTACCGACCCTGGAAAACGGGGGACTGTAGCTCAAAGGTCAGAGCGGGGGTCTCATAAACCCATGGTTGCTGGTTCGAGTCCAGCCAGTCCCACTTTTGGTTTTGAATTGGAAAGCTCGATCCTCTTGTGCTAGATTGGCGTCAATCCGGTCGGTAGATGAGTGGGATGACGATCAACAGCCCGCCGATCGCCAGGGCCCACAACAGTGAATCGATGCAGTAGGGATAGACCATGAGCACTAGACCGGCGACCAAAGGCACCGGTTTCGACGCTTCTTACCGTTAGACGAAATAGGCCATGCCGATGACGCCGGTGATCAGGCCGATGAAGAGCCCGTCTTCAAAGGACATGTCCGCTCCGCTTAGGTATCAGTTCCGCGTGGCCCATCGTGGTCGTCGTCCTGGTCCTTCCTCGCGCGCCGATCGGCACGAATGATCAAAATAATGAGACCGAGGATGATCGCCGGGAAGATGACGCAGAACAGCCAGAACACGCCCTGATTCATCTGCGCGAATTCACTCATGATGAACTTCGTGGCGCCGCCTTCAGGGCAGTGCGAACGCCCCGTGGATGCCGACGATCAGCATCTGCACGGCGATGCCGGCGAGGAGCAGGGCTTCGAGGCGGATGACGATGCCGAGCGCGGTCGGCGTCAGCCAGCGTTGGGCCTGGACGGCGATGAGGAACAGCAGCCAGATGCTTGCCGAAACCAGAACCACCGCGCCGAGCAGGGAGATCAGCCCGAGCGGACCCGGATCGCCACTGATGCGCAGGACCATGGTCGTGGCGATGGCACCCGGGCCGGCGAGCATGGGAATGCCCAGGGGGATGACGCCGACCTCCTGCTTGGTCACGCCCTCGTCGAGTTCGGGCTGGGTGGTACGCATGCGCGGCTGGCGGTTCTGGACCATGTCGATGGCATACAGGAAGAGTAGGCAGCCACCGGCGATGCGCAGGGCATCGACGGTGATGCCGAAGAACTCGAAGACGCTGCGCCCGAACAGCGCCGTCGCCCCGAGGATGCCGCCGACGGTAAGCATCGCGTAGATCGCCGTGCGCGCGCGATGCGCGCGACCGACGTCCTCGGTCATCGAGAGGAACAACGGCACCGCTGCCACCGGATTGACGATGATGAACAGCGGCACGAGGTCGTGCACCACCGCGACCAGCATCTCCATCATCAGGGATTGGCCGATGCGGGTACGGGTGCGGGTATTGGTGCAGGCGCGGCGGGCGTGGTTGCAACTGGTGGTGCGGGCGCCACCAGCGCTGCCTGCTGTTCTGCCGGGGTCGGGACCACCGGCTCATCGCCGAGCGCGGCGGCTACCAGCGGGTCGCGCAGGAGGCCGTTGGCCATCGCCATCAGTTGCCGGCGCTGCTCGACGTAGCGAGGGCCGAGGGCGCGGCGATCGGCGCGGGAAATCTTCTCGAGGGCTTCGACGGCGGCGACAAAGCGCTCGCCGGCCTTTTCCGGTTGCTGCTTGGCGAGGAAGGTTCCGGCGGTGAGCAGCAGGATATCGACCTCGTCGGCGGTCTGCAGCGCCGCCGGCGAGGGGCTGGGCGGCGTGGGCTGGGCGGCGTGCTGGGCGGCTTTTTGTGCATCCGCGAGGACCTGCGGCGGGATCTCCGCGACCGTCTCGGCGGCCTGGGCGGCGCTCAGGAGCAACCATGCGAGGATCGGCTTCATGCCGCGTTCCGCACCGGCACGCCCTGCGCCGCCATCGCCTGTTTGATCGCGCCGACGGTGTAATCACCGTAGTGCACCATGCTCGCGATCAGCGCCGCGTCGGCGCCACCGCGAGTCACGGCTTCCACCAGATGTTCGGGACGGCCGCCGCCACCGGAGGCGATCACCGGGATGCGCACGGCATCGGCGACCATGCGCGTGATGGTGAGCTCGTAACCGTTGCGCACGCCGTCGGTATCGATGGCGTTGAGGCAGATTTCTCCGGCGCCCAGCGACTCCGCCTCGCGCGCCCAGGCGACCGCATCCTTGCCGGTGGGCGTCCGTCCGCCGTCGATAACCACTTCATAGCCCGAAGGTAGGGCGGCGCAGGCGGCGACCTTGCGCGCATCGATTCCCAACACCACGCACTGCGCGCCAAAGGCCCGCGCCCCCTGGCTCAGCAACGAGGGGTCACGCACCGCCGGCGAATTGAGTGAGACCTTCTCCGCCCCGGCGAGCAGCACCGCGCGCATCGCTTCCAGCGAGCGGATGCCGCCGCCGACGCTGAAGGGGATGAAGATCGCCTCGGCCACCCGGCGCACGACCTCGACGAACAAACCGCGTTGCTCGGCGCTGGCGGTGATGTCGTAAAAAACTAGCTCATCGGCGCCCTGCTCGTAATAACGACGAGCGTAATCTACTGGATCGCCGAGATCGATATTGCCCTGGAACTTGATGCCCTTGGTCACCTGTCCGGCTCGCACATCGAGGCACACGATCACGCGTTTGGTCAGCATGTGCAAAATCTTAAGCCACTGGCCCTAATTGCCACCCCGTGACGCTCGACATTGACCCCCGCGCGTTGACGACCAACGTCAAGTCATGGCCAAACGTTCGTCGTCGGCGCTCCCTGCGGGTTTGCGTCATCGGGGCTTGCTGGATGCCGAAGCCGCCCTGGTGGTCGGACTGGCGATGGAATTCGGTAGCCGCTATGTGCAGGGCTCGGACCTGCCGCACTGGGGCAAGGTCCTCTTTATTATGGCCATGACCGTAGGTTTACTTGGTTTTTTGGTGCTTTTCGCCAAGGGCCTGGTGGGCAAGGCATTTGGCAAGACCTTCCTGATCGCACCCCTGCCGCGGGTGCTGATGCATATCGGCCTGTTCACGGCTTTATTCTTCCTGTACGCCCTAGTCTTCAATCTACCGGTCCTGCGCTGACCTGACCTGACAGCGAGCCGGGCGACAAAGCCTTGGCCAGCGCACCGCGGCCCTATCGTAGTGCGCCATGTCGGTACTGTTCTTCGTGCTCGCGGCCGCTGGCTTCGGCTTCGTCATCTTCATCCATGAATTGGGGCATTTCCTCTTCGCCAAGTGGGCCGGGGTCAAGGTCGAGGTCTTCTCGATCGGCTTCGGGCCGCGCCTGCTGACGCGTACCATCGGTGAGACCGAGTACAGCATCTCGCTGCTGCCCCTCGGCGGCTATGTGCGGATGACCGGCCAGGAGGACATGCCCGAAGACGCGACCAATCCCGCGACCGCCGCCACCGCCCGCGATCCGCGCAGCTTCCTCAACGCCTCGCCGTCGTGGAAGGCGCTGATCCTGCTCGGCGGCGTACTCTTCAACTTCCTCAGCTCGTATGCCCTGATGCTGGCCCTCGCCTTCTACGGCCTGCCGGTGCTGCGCCCGGTGGTCGGCGATGTCACCCCCGAAATCATCGGCGCCGATGGCAAGGCCCACCAGAGTCCGGCCTCTGAGATGGGCCTGCGTCCCGGCGATCGCATCCTCACCATCAATGGTGAGTTCGTGCGTTCGTTCGAAGATCTGGTCACCGGCGCGATCATCGCCGGACGGCATGCAGTGGTCCTCACGGTGCAACGCCCGGGGATCGCCGAGCCCCTGACCCTGCCCGCCAAGGGCACGGTCAGCGCCGCCTACGATGGGCGTCAGGGACGACCGGTGCTGGGCTTCGAACCGGCCTTCTCGAACCGCGCCATCGACATCGCCGCCCGCCTGCCGCCCGGCAGCGCGCCGCTCGAAGGGCTCGTGATCAAGCCCGGCGAGCGCGTGGTAAGCATCGCCGGACTGGCCTTGCCGGCAGAGATCACCGGCCAAGAGATCCTCGAACGGCTCAATCCCTATTTCGGCAAGAGCGTGACCCTCGGCGTAATCGATCGCCAGGGCGCGGCCCGCGAGGTGACCCAGGTGTGGGCCGGCGAATCCGGCGGAGCCGCGACCTCGCTGGGCCTGCCGGTGCAGATCTCGTTCCTCACACCCCACGGCGCCGGTGCCCAGGCCGGTCTACGTAGCGGCGACACCCTAGTGGCCGTCGACGGCACGACGATCGCCGGCGTTGAGCATTTCTACGCCCTGGTGCGTACCGCCATGGAGCGTGACGGCCGCTGCAATGTCGAGCTCGTGCGGGCAGGGGCGACCGCCGGCAGCACCAACGAAACGATCCATGCCCTGCTCACCGGCAGGGAAGTCGCCGGGCGCGCGCGCATCGGCGTGGGCGTCGCTACCCAGACCCGGGGCCGCTTGCAGACCATCGCTCCGGCGCTCGACGGCCGGCCTTCGGCGCTCGCCGCCGCCGGCGTTCAGGTCGAGGACACCATCATCAGTTTCGACCAGGAACGGCCCGCCAGCGCCATCATCCAAGTTGCGCGTGGCGGTACAGCCATGCGGGTTCCGTGCAGCGCCGCCGGACGTGACCTCGCCGCTACCGGCCGCACCGCCGGGGGCATCGCCAAGCTCTTCGGCGATCAGGGCGAGATCGCCCTCAGCGAGCGCCTCGCCGGAGCCACGGTGGTCGCCAACAGCGATCCCGATGGCCAGCCCACGGGCTCACCGGCGCCGGGTCTGCTGCTAGTGAAGACCGCCGAGGGCAAGGACCTCACCGTCGACCTGCGGCAGCTGGCGGCCGATGGCACGGCCTTGCTGGCGACGGTCAAACCCGGCGACTACCTCATCGGCCTGATCCCCAAGGGCGACGCCGCCGAGTGGGAGATCCTGCGCGGCGCCGAAGGCCCCCTGCGCCGTCTGCAGCTCGATGCCCGGCGCACTGGTTCGCCGCTGAGCTTCTCGATCGAGAAGGAACCCTACCTCCTGACGGGCCCCGGAGAGGCCTTCGCGATCGCCAACCGCGCCACCCACAACATGGTCTGGAAGTCGCTGCAGTTCATTCCACGGTTCTTCCGCTCGGCTGAGGATGGCGGTCTCGATGCCAAGAAATCGCTGCAGGGGCCGATCGGGATCTTCGATGAACTGCGCAACCAGGCCGAGCATTTCGGCATCGACAGCTTCCTGCAGCTGGTCGCGCTCATCGGCCTGAACCTGGTACTGGTCAACCTCCTGCCGATTCCCATCACTGATGGCGGCCAGCTGGTGTTCCTGGCCATCGAAACCGCTATCGGCAAACCCTTGCCGCCGCTGGTGCGCACTATCGCCGCCTACATCGGCTTAGCGCTGGTGGTGTCGCTGATGCTGTTCGTCACCACTCTCGACATCGTGCGTCGGATCTGAAGGGTAGTCCATGAGCGACCCACGTCCAACGCCTGACCCCGCGGAAGAGGGCACCGCCGAAGAGGGAACTGCCGAGGAGCGTCGCGATTCACAGACCCTGATGGCGGCGCTGGCCCAGCGCAAAGAGCTGCTCGGCGCCGCGTCACAGCTGCCGGCGGAAGATCAGGCACTCTCGGAGCACATTCTCGGCGAGGCTCGGCGACGTTCCGAACAGATCTCCGCCAGCCGCAATCCGGCGGCCTCGACGCATAGTCCGAAAGCCTCGGAAAGCATTCCCGTGTGGCTCTACGTCGCCTGGGTGGTGGCCATCGTCGGCTCAGTGCTCGCTTTCCGCTATCTGCTGTGATCCCCTGAAAGACGCCTCGCCATGCGCGCCTACCTCGATCTGCTGCAGCACATCCTCGATCACGGCCGCGATCGCGCTGATCGCACTGGCACCGGTACGCGAGGGGTCTTCGGCTATCAGATGCGCTTCGATCTGCGCGCCGGCTTCCCCCTGGTGACGACCAAGAAGCTGCACCTCAAATCGATCATCAACGAGCTGGCGTGGTTCCTCACCGGCCGCACCGACAACCAATGGCTGCTCGACCACGGCGTGACCATCTGGAATGAGTGGGCGACGCCCGAGCAATGCGCGCGCTTCGCTCGCCAGCCCGGCGACCTTGGCCCGGTCTACGGCCACCAGTGGCGCAATTTCGGGGCCACGCTCTTAGCCGACGGCAGCTACGCCGCTGACGGCCACGATCAGATCCGCTGGCTGCTCAACGAGATCAAAACCAATCCCAACTCGCGGCGGCTGATCGTCACCGGCTGGAATCCCCAGGAGCAGAACCAGGTCGCCCTGCCGCCCTGCCACACCTTGTTCCAGTTCTACGTGCAAGACGGCGAACTCTCGTGCCAGCTCTACCAGCGCAGCGCGGATACCTTCCTGGGCGTGCCCTTCAACATCGCCAGCTACGCCCTGCTGACCTGCCTGATCGCCCATGTCAGCGGCCTCAAGCCCGGCGACTTCATCCACACCCTGGGTGATACGCACCTCTATTCCAACCACCTCGATCTGGCGCGGCTGCAATTGAACCGCGAGCCGCGTCCGCTGCCGCAGCTGGCGCTGAACCCCGATCTCACCGATCTCTTCGCGTTCCGTTTCGAGGACGTGACCATTACCGGCTATGAACCGCATCCGGGGATCAAAGCCCCGGTGGCAATCTGAGCCGTGCGCATCGTCTGCTTCGGAGATTCGATCACCCAGGGCTATGGCCTCGATGATTCGCAGCGCTGGACTGGCCTGCTCGCCCGCGCCCTACCCCAACATGAGATCCTCAAGCACGGCGTCGGCGGCGACACCACCGCCCTGTCCCGCGAGCGCATCGTCGAGGAGATCCTGCCGCTGCTGCCGGCGATCGTGATCATCGAATTCGGCTTCGACGATGGCGGGCGTCATCCAGGAGCTCTCCCCCCGCGCCTGTCGTTGGCGGAATTCCGCGACAACCTGCACGTGATCCTCGCCCTCTGCCGGGCTGCCGGTGGCACCTGCCTGCTGGTCGCCCCTCACCGGCTCAAAGAGACCATCGCAGGCCACGCCAAGCCCTACGCGATCGAGCCCTACAACCTCATGATCCGCGAACTGGCTCAGGCCCAGCAGGTGACGCTGGTCGACATCGCCGCCCAGGTCAGCGCCCGTGGCGAAGACCTCCTCGGTCTGCTCGCTGCCGATGGCGTGCACCTCTCGCCGGCGGGCAATCGCACCTATGCGACGATCATCCACGCCGCTCTCGCGCCGCTGCTGATCACCCAGCCGCCGCTGGCGATGGTGGCGGCGATGGCCCGCAATCGCGTCATCGGCCAAGCCGGGCAGCTGCCCTGGCACGAGCCTGCCGACCTCGCGCATTTCAAGCGCACCACCAGCGGCCACGCCGTGATCATGGGCCGCAAGACCTGGCAATCGCTGGGCCGCCCGCTACCCAGGCGCCGCAATCTGGTGATCACCCGACAAGCTGATTTCAGCGCCCCGGGCGCGGAAGTCTTCGCCGATCTGCAGAGCGCCATCGCCGCCGCCCGGCGCACCGACGCCGAGCCGATGATCATCGGCGGCGGCGATATCTACGCCCAGGCCCTACCCTACGCGACGCGCATCGAGCTCACCGAGATCGCCGCCGAGCCCGAGGGCGATGCCTACTTTCCTCTGCTCAACGGGCATTGGCAGGAGATCGCCAGCCGCCAGGCCGGAGCCTGCACGTTCCGTACCTGGGTGCGCACCTGATCCGCACAGAGTGCGAGCCGCTCAACGGACACCTTCCGCGGATTCATAGGCCTTGACCACCGCCGCGTAATCTCCGCCAGCGGTGATCAGAGCGGCGTGCGTGCCGAGTTCCACCAGGCGGCCATCACGGATGACGGCGATGCGATCGGCCTCGCGGATGGTCGCCAGGCGATGGGCGATGATGATCGCGGTGCGGCCGGCGCACAGCCGGCGCAGGGCCCGCTGCAGGCGCTGCTCGGTATGCAGATCGACGGCTGAGGTCGCCTCATCGAGCACCAGCACCGCCGGATCAGCGAGGTAGGCGCGCACCAGGCAGACCAGCTGCCGTTGCCCTTGGCTGAGGTTGGTGCCACCCGGGCCCACCGCCGTGTGCAGGCCCTGCGGCAGACGCTCGAGGATCTCGTCGGCGCCGAGGGCGGAGACCGCCGCCGCCAGTTCCGCCTCCGTGGCTTGGGCCCGCGCCAGGCGCAGATTGTCGAGGATCGTGCCGCTGAAGAGCAGGTTGTCCTGGAGGACCACCGCGACGTGGCGACGCAACGTGGCCTGGGTCAGGTTCCGCACATCGTGGCCGTCGAGGCGTACCGCACCGCCCTCGGCGGGGACTTCGTAGAAGCGCGTCAGCAACTGCACCAGGGTGCTCTTGCCATGGCCGGTAGGGCCGACGATGGCCAAGGTCTCGCCCGCCGGGATGGCCAAGGTCAGATCGCGAATCACCGGCGTACCGGGCACGTAGCTGAAGGTGAGATGATCGAACGTGACCTCGCCCCGGCAGTGGTCGAGGACGATGGCCTGTGGGGCATCGATGATCTCGGGCGGCGTATCTAAGAGCAGGAACACGCGCTGGGCGGAGGCGCTGGCGGTGGCGACCTTCTCGAAGAGATCCCCGAGTTCCTGCAGCGGCCCCAGAAACAGGAAGACGTAGAAGACGCACTGCGCCAGCTGGCCAACGGTCAGTTCGTTGAGCGCCACCGCCCGGCCGCCTTCGATGATCAAGATCACCACCCCGAGCATGAACAGCAGGCTGGTATAGGGCTGGAACCAGCCCCAGCTCCACGCCCCGCGCAGGACGGTCTTGTCCAAGCCGCGGAGCAGACCGCGATAGCGTTCGCGATTACCGGCTTCACGCGCGCACTGCTGCACGACCTTGACGCCGTTGATGGTTTCACAGAGGTGCGCCGTGACCTTCGACTTCTCCTCGGCGACGCGACCCCAGGCGCGGATGCCGAAGCGCTGGAAGCCGACCATCGCCAGCAGCAACAGGGGCACCAGAGGCGTCAGCAGCCAGAACAACCGGGCATCCAAGAGCCACAGCAGCAGACCCGCACCACAGCAGCGAAAGGCGGTCGAGACGACCTCGGGCGGGGCCTGCACCACCGCCGATTCCATGGCATCGACATCGCGATCGCAGCGGGCGATGATGCGCCCGGCACGACTGCGGTCGAAATAGCGCATCGACAGGGATTGCACATGCACGAAGACCCGCGCGCGGAGGTCGCCGAGGACGCGCAGGGCCACCCGCCCCGAGAGCCATTGGTTGATGCCGCCGACCACGAAGCGCACCACCCAGACCGCGAACAGTCCGCTGGTCATCCACAGGCAGAGTGCGACATCCAAAGTGAAGCCGCTGGCGGAGGGCAGCAGCCCGCGATCGATGACCTCGCGCAGGAACCACGGGCGGAGGAAGATCGACACCACCAGCAGGGCTTCCAGGCCGATGAGCAACGCCACCTGTCCGCGCACCGGCCGCAGCAGGCCGAGCAGGCGCCAGCCGAGGGCGCGGTCGAGGCGCGCGCGGGCCTGATCCTCCTCATGCTGCAGGTCGAGATTCATGACCGCAGACCCAGCAATTCGCGGTAAGCGGGGTTATCACCGATGAGTTCGGCATGGGTGCCATCGGCGGCGATGCGCCCGTTGGCCAGCAGCACCACGCGATCGGCGAGCTGCACCGTCGAGCGCTTGCTGGCGATCAGCAGCACCGCCGTGCCGCGCAGATCGCGGCGCAGGCCGGCGAGGATGGTGCGCTCGGTGAGCGCATCCAAGGCGCTGGTGGCGTCGTCGCCGCAGAGCACCCAGGGCTTAGCCATCAAGGCCCGCGCCAAGCACAGGCGCTGACGTTGACCGCCGGAAAGGGTGACACCACGTTCGCCGACTTCGGCAGCGAGGCCCTGCGGCAAGGCGGCGACGAAGTCCTTGGCAGCGG
>JBILBP010000157.1:0-6410 GCA_044353645.1 Planctomycetota bacterium
GGATAGCGCAGTGCGCGACGAGAAATGTCCATGCAGTCGCCAAAAATTACTGCAGGCTACATACAAGTGAAATATCCCTGATTTTTCAGGCTGTTTCACACATCGTTGTTATCGCAATGCCATTGGGGTCAACCCACTGACTGCAACCTCAGCCTCTCCAGCCACCAAGGATTCCGCCGCCGCCGTGGTTCCTTCGGGCACGTAGAGTGACACCAATACTGCCGCATCCAGATAGAGCCGCACCGGCATCAGCGATCATCCTCAGCGCGCATCTCTAGTACGGCATTTTCCATGACCGGCACACCAAGCGACGCACGGAAAGCAGCGAGATCTTCCAGCCACGGACCACGCGGTGGGTGCGCCACCGGGTGCACCTCGCCCACGGGAATGCCATGGTCAACCAGCGTCACCGAATGCCCCTGGCGCAATTCGGCAGCGAGTTTGTGATAGTTGCTGATGTCGAGCACCGTCATGGCGTCACCTCCCGCGTATCCTGCCCAACCACACCCGCCAGGGAACCGGCATCCTGGCCGCCTTCCTCTTTCTGGGACCTCGATCGTATCGCCCAGACGCATGCAGGAGGGCGCCGCGACCGCCTGCCCTGGGGATCCGCGGGACCAGCTCGGAGTTCTTTCATTACCGCGGCTGGAATGATGACCTCGGTGGCCACGTAACGAAGGCAGTCCCAATTCTCGCACGCCAAGGCCAGGGCGATGAGCGGCCCAGTGTTGATCACCAGGCGGTCACGCATGCAGATCCCGCAGCAGTTTCTCGTCGGGAAGATTGCTCATGGAGAGGCTATGTCGCGGCAGTTCGTTCAGGAATGCCACGCGATCCATCTGGGCCAGAGCGGCTGCTTGGCCAGAGGAAAGCTTGCCCTCATGGTAGAGCATGGCGGACATGGCGAATCGGGCCTGTGCTTCGAACACCTCCCGCGTGACGTGCATGACATCCGGGAGTTTTTCAGGGGTGTCGACTTTAACGAGTGGACTGCCGGAGGGAACGATAGGGTGGCGGTAAATTTTTGCGATTTTTTGCGAATGCGAATGGAGGATCCGGGCGCATGGCTGCGTCCGGATATTGCACGCCGCCGTGTAGGCGACGTGGACTATGCAGCCAGGACCCCGGCGTTGCTGTGTCGTAAGCTGTTCGATTCGGACCGCATGTCAGTCGGCGGTGTTATCGGGGGAAACGTAGTTGCTTCAAGTAACTTTTTGTTAAGCAGTTATGTTGATTTATTGGGTGGCTATAAAGTCTTCTGTTCTGCCCATCTGCCGCAGCATCACTCATGCCCCGCCTGATATGCGGAGATCCCACAGGTACGCAGCATAGGCGCTCTTGCTCATGCAGGTCGCCTCGACCTAGACTTGCTCGGGGGGTAATCCATCCGTTGGTCCAGCCGATCTCCTCCAGGCAGGCGATTTTGAGGCCCTGACGGGCCTGGAGGGCCTCCGCAAAGTTGTTGGCCTGCAGATCATGCGGCCAGGGGTGACAGATCCTCTTCGGCGCAGGTCATACCGACCGCACGGAGGACGAGCAAGACGTCTGCCACGCGCACCTGACCGGGATCGGTGATTTCAAGGCCAATGGGTTGGTGGTTGGTATCCAGGTCCAGGACCATTCCATGGCCATAGGGGCGACTTGTCGCTACACGGTCCGGTCCCGGGGGTGCCAGGTAGAGGTAGGCGGCAAATGGCCGTCCGTGACGATAGCTCATTTCGAGATACGGGGTCATGGGTCCTCCACCTGGTACACTGTCACGACAACGATGATATGTTCGTGCTGATCCGGCTCCAGGATGACATGCCAGCGACGACCTTCCCAGAGGGTTTCCACGAGGAAGCGCCCCGGAGTAGCGTCTTCCTGGAGATGTCCCGGGGGGTCCAGCAGTGCGCGCAGCAGTGTCTCGGGACAGTGTCGCTGGGTCATCCGTCGTGCTGCGTGGGGACTGACCGCGAGGCTCCAGGACCACCAAGCGGGGAGTTCACTATCGTGGTTCACGATGGCACATTGCTAATTCATTAATACAAGTCAATAAAGACCCATTTGCTTCCAGCTGCCAGGGGCGAGGACTGAGGTCCCCGCCCCCGCCTCACCCATGTCCCGCCTGCTTCAGCAGATCCCACAAGTACGCCGCATAGGAGCTCTTGCCCATGCTGGTCGCCTCGGCCTTGACCTGCTCGGGGGTGATCCAGCCGTTGGTCCAAGCGATCTCCTCCAGGCAGGCGATCTTGAGGCCCTGGCGGGCCTCGATGGCTTTCACGAAGCTGCCGGCTTCCGGGAGGCTCTGATGGGTGCAAGGCCACATTTTCAGCAGATCCCAGTAGCATATCGGCTCCTCGCTGTTTGGTGTGAGTGCATAAACTCGCACTGGTATAGTCAGTTCGTGGTTGCGGGGCCTATTTGATTGCCGGCAACGGGAGTCTGCCGGCCATGAGAAAGACCATGGCGATGAAGTTATCGATATTGCGAAAGCCTCGCGCTCGGGCCTTTGCGGATTGTATGAGGCTGTTGATGCCTTCGAGGATGGCAGTTATGTTAGATTACTGGGTGGCTATAAAGTGTTGGGCTCTAGGTAGAACAGGCCAGGCAGGGGCGATGAAATAACGGTCAGGGGCATATCGAAGAGGATGGTCGAAGGGTTCAGATGAGGGGCTGGGAATTTTTGAAATACGGCATTCACGTTCCAAACGGCAGCATGAAACGCCGTGATGGTTCATAGGGTCGGCATACGCCTATGTATACGTTCACACAGCAACTCGGCCATGATAACAGCACCATGGGCTTCGGTGGTGGTCGCTTCCTCGGGGTCCATCGGATAACGGGCAGTTACTGCCCAAGTACTCAAATCCCCAAGATCAAGACCCGCAATCAGGGGAGCATCATCCTGGGGCAGAAGTCGGGCCAGGGCTAACAGATCATGGGTTCTGGGAAACGGGATGCCGTGGGCCACAAGGACAGACTTGAGAGCTTTCTCTGCCGCTTGTTGTGCATGGTAACATGCCTGCTTGGGGAACACCTGGAGAGAAGTGAGCATGAGGTGCGCAGCGGCCAAGTCCTCCTCGGCATACCGAAACCAGCGATGGGCTTCCGATGACCAGGCTTCATTAGGCGGCATAAAGAATGCGGCCTTCTCGAAGTGCGATAGATTCCAGCGAGTAGGGGATTTGACACCGCTCTTTCAGCCGGATCGGGTCGGTGAAAATGATATCCTTGGGGGTGAACAGATCCGGGAACAGTCGCAGAGCTGCCGCCATGGCCTGACGTGGATGGTCAACCCGGTCGACGACCACCAGCAAATCAACATCGCTGTCGGGGGTCGCCTCTCCACGGGCGTGGGAACCAAACAGGATGATTTGACGTGGATGAAAGGCTTGCAAAAGCCGTTCCACCATCACGAGCACTTCAGCTGGGAGCGTGCTAGGCATGTTTTCAGCGTAGTTGGTCGTCATTCTGGCCCAAGTGGCAATCACCCATGCCCTGCCTGCTTCAGCAGATCCCGCAAGTACGCCGCATAGGCGCTCTTGCCCATGCTGGTCGCCTCGGCCTTGACCTGCTCGGGGGTGATCCAGCCGTTGGTCCAAGCGATCTCCTCCAGGCAGGCGATCTTGAGGCCCTGGCGGGCCTCGATGGCTTCCACGAAGCTGCCGGCCTCCAGGAGGCTCTGATGGGTGCCGGTATCCAGCCAGGCGGTGCCCCGGCCAAGCTTTTCGACGCGCAGCTTGCCCTGGGCGAGGAAGACTTTGTTCAGGTCGGTGATCTCGTATTCGCCCCGGGCGCTGGGCTGAAGGTTGGCGGCCTCTTCGCACACCTCGGGGCCGTAAAAGTACAGGCCTGGCACCGCGTAATGACTCTTGGGTTGCTTGGGTTTCTCCTCCAAGCTGATGGCTTTGCCGGTGGCGTCGAACTCGACCACGCCATAGGCACTGGGATCGGCGACGTAGTAGGCAAACACTACCCCGCCGCTGGTGTTTTGTGCAGCCTTACGGGTGGTCTCGATCATGCCGTGGCCATAGAAAATGTTATCCCCCAGCACTAAGCAGCCCGGCCCTCCGGCGAGGAACTCCCGACCGATAACGAAGGCCTGGGCCAAGCCGTTGGGCACGGCCTGTTCGGCACACCTGAAGGACATGCCCGGGCGCGTACCATCCCCGAGCAGCTCTCGGAAACGGGGAAGGTCGGTGGGTGTGCTGATGATCAGAACCTCCTTGATTCCGGCCAGCATGACCGTGGACAAGGGATAGTAGATCATCGGCTTATCAAGACCGGCATCAACTGTTTGCTGACAACCTTGGTGCAGGGGTGGAGACGTGAGCCGGCGCCGCCGGCGAGGATGATGGATTTAATAGTGACTATCCCAAGGTTCAGCGGGTGATATTGGTTCGCACAGAATACATGGCAAAGCGCTAGCCGAACAGGCCGGTGCCATCGTGGATACGGGAACGCCCCAGGAGGGCGCCAAAACGCTGCCGATGTTCAGGGCTGCCAACGGCCGTTCCCTGGAAATTCCCGGCGGCCATCATGCAGGTAACCCAGTCTGAGGGACTAGTAGTCAAGGAGCCGGCCCGGATTGCCGGCGCTGTGGTCCGCTGGACCGCCGCCAGGATCAAGTGGTGGTAGGTCGGCAGATCCAGGTCGCATCTAGGTAGTTCACCACTCCAGGGACCCAGGGGTGCCACCTCGGCCAGCGGCGTAAGGTGCGCCGCCAGGGCGGCTTCCCCCTGGCCCAGGGGCACGCTCCCCAGGCGGGCACCCAGGCTGGTATACGCGGCCTCTTCAGGCCGACTGACCACGCCCGCCCGGAACGGATTGAGATCGACATAGGCCATACAGGCCACCACGGCGCCCAGGTCCAGCAAGGGAACGCTGTGAAACCGTGATTCCCAAAAGTGGCCGGTACACGCCGATTCGACATTGGCACGCTTAGCAAAGCGTTGCTTCAGGCACCTCAGCAACCACGACAATGAGCACAATCGCAGCCGGTATTCCTGCTGCCAGGCCGTCGCCTCTGCCAACTGTTGGTGCACCGCCGCCGTCGGCGGTAACGGCGACCGCCCGGCCCCACCCCGCAACGGCATGACCCGATGCCCCGCCTCGGCCACCTGCAGGTCGGATAACCCCGCCACCAGGTCCGGGCGCGGCCGCAGCACCAGGTGCACATGATTGGCCATCAGGGCATAGGCATGAAGATCGATGCGGAATTCGGCCAGCAGTTCGGCGGCCAGCGCACAGAACCACTCCCGCCGGTGGGCATGGTCGCCATGCAGCAGCCACGCCCGACGGGTGCAACGCGAAATAACATGGAAGGTGCCACCCGTACCCGGTGGAGCCACCCAGGAGCGCGGGGTCACCATGCTAGCGCCCCTGGCGGGCAAAGGCCTCGACCGTCGCCCAGTCCTCGGCGTTGAACCCCGGGTCCACCCGCATGACGGCCCGAGGCCGCTGGCGGATCGCCATGCGGCAACGGCTCTGCAGGATTAACCGCGAGCCGCCACTATACCGTGCGGGCTCACCACGCAGATCATGGACCATGGCCGCCAAATGGGCAAAGTCAGGCCCTGGTCCAGCCTGCCGCCCCAGGCCTTGATGCAGCGGATGGATCCACAGCAGTTCCGGAAAGCGTTCGAAATCGCTATCCGAAGTGGCCCACACCCCGCCATGCTCGATGGCGAGGGCCGCATGGTGCGCATCACTGACCAGGTTTCCCCGTAGCGCCAGGGACCGGCACAGATCGCTGAAGATCGTAAAATGACTTGGCCCGGGTCGCACCAGTTGGCAGTTGGGCTGGGCCTGAAGTTCCGCAAGGAAGGCCAGCGCTTGCTCGCTGCTGGCGGGAGCAGCCATGATCTTCGGGTTGGTGACGATGCGGACAAACCCGAACGCGACCAACTCCGAAAGGCCGAAGGGTGCTGGCCCCGTAGCAAGCCGGGTCAGCCACGCCGCATAGTCATCGTGGTGCGGAAGCGCCTCATCATAGGCATAGAGCAGGACGTTGACATCAGGGATGATCACGGGTTGGCAAGCCGGCTGAGGCGATCGGCGCCCTCCTGGGTGTCCGCCAGGTCCGTGGCCGCTTCCACCGACACACCCTGCACCAGTCCGCTTCGCAGGGTCGGCAGGCGGAAGGGGGCAGTAGGAGTGATCACCGGTGCCGCAAGAGCTGTTCGCACCGCCGACTGGATGAGATCACCCATGGAGACATGCGCCGAGTGGGCCCGGCTACGCAACTGAGCGTAGAGGGTATCATCGAGGGTAATGGAAGTGCGCATGGGAGTCAGTTTGCCGGTGCGGCAAGCTGGGTCAAGTGCGCTGGTGTTACGGTGAATGTATGTCTGTTTTCTTATCTGTTTTCTTTAGGGTATGCGACTGGCTAACCGTCTTTGAACCATTCTGCAATTATCTCCTGACAT
>JBILBP010000158.1:0-6408 GCA_044353645.1 Planctomycetota bacterium
CAGAGCCAGCTCAAGTACGGTTTCGCCTCGCCGGCCTGGCTTTATATCGTGAGCTGGCTGTGGCTGGTGGTCGGCTTGGCGATCTTTTCCCTGGGCGCGACCTTGGTCTCGGTGTTCCTGAAGGCCGATTTGCTCGACGATGAATTCCTGTCCTTCAAAGAAGCCTGGGCGCAGTTCGTGCCGCGCATCCTGCCCGCCCTGCTCGTGCCGTTGTTCCTGCTGGTGCTGGTCACCGGTATCTGGGGCGCGATCTGGCTGGGCTCGCTGGTGTGCAGCATCCCCTATGCCGGTAGCACCTTGTATGCGCTGCTGTGGCCGTTGGCCTTTGGCGCCGCGGTCCTCGGCGTGCTCATCGTCATCGCCGTGACCCTCAGCGCATTCCTCTTTCCGGGGATCGTCGCCGTGCGCCGCCATGGCTGGTTCGATAATGTCGTCGACACCATCGAGGCCGTCGGCACCAAGCCGCATCTGCTCGTCGCCAGCGTCGTGCTGACCTATATCCTGGTGCGCGTCGCCTTCGGCGTCGGGATCGGCGCCATCGATGGTCTGTCGAACATCAGCGACCATCTCCCGACCTTCACTACCGGCAATCAGGTCCAGCAGGTCGAGAAAGTCGGCAGCACCCGGCGCATCGAGTGGCTGCATCCCCTGGAGGTCACCGCCCTGCGCGTCCTCGACCCTGATCGCCGCGGCGGAAGCAATTCCATCGAGCACCTCATCGAGCGTGACGAGATCAATTCCTACCCTGACTTCATCATGTGGGGACCGGGCCTGATTATCGGCATCTGGCAGACGCTGATTGTCGCGCTGCTCGCCGGCTATTGCCTGAACCTCGCCCTCTCAGGTGGCATGCTCACCTACTTATGGGTGCGTGAAGACGATTACTGGGATGATGAGGATCTCCAGGACCTCGATCAGCTCGCCAAGGAGCTTGAGGAAGAAGCCAAGCGCGAAGACGCGCGCGGACCGACGCAGGCGACTGTCGTTGAATAGAGCCGTTGAATAGAGCCGTTGAATAGAGCCGTTGAATAGAGCCGTCGGGTAGCGTCCACATAGAGATCGACCATGTGCAGGCCGGATGAGGAACACCTCATCCGGCCTTGGTTCTTTCTTCGGTGCGGTTTGTGGGGTACTCTCTTTCCTGTTCCCCTGGGGAGCACGTGTTTTCTTCACGCATTCCGGTCGCAATTCGTTCAACCCCTGGCAATCGGGTCCATGTCTGCACTCATTTCACGCATCACCGCCCAGCTCGATGGCGTAATCCTCGGCAAGCCGCATGCCGTCCGTCTGGCTTTGTGCTGCTTGCTGGCCAAGGGGCACCTGCTCATCGAGGACATTCCCGGGGTCGGCAAGACCACGCTCGCCAATGCCCTGGCACGGACCCTCGGTCTCGACCTGCGACGGGTGCAGTTCACCAGCGATCTGCTCCCTGCCGACATCATCGGTAATTCGATCTTCAATCGCGACCGCCACGAGTTCACCTTCCATCCCGGGCCGGTGTTCACCAACCTCGTGCTCGCCGACGAGGTCAATCGCGCCACGCCCAAGACCCAGAGCGCGCTGCTCGAAGCCATGGAAGAGAACCACGTCTCGGTCGATGGTCGCACGCATCCGCTACCGTTGCCGTTCTTCGTCATCGCCACCCAGAATCCATCGCATCAGATCGGCACCTTCCCGCTGCCCGAGTCGCAACTCGATCGCTTCCTGATGCGTATCGAGCTCGGCTATCCCGAGCGCGATGCCGAACGCGAGATGCTGCGCGGCCCCAATCGCCGACGCTTGGTCGAGGAGCTCCAACCGCTGCTGACGCTGATCCAGCTGGTGGACCTGCAGAACGAGGTCGAACAGGTCCACGTCGCCGAGCCGCTGCTCGATTACCTGCTCGATATCCTGGCGCGCTCGCGCGAGCGCGGTCGCGGCCTGAGCCCGCGCGCGGCCCTGGCGATGCGCCGCGCCAGCCAGGCGTGGGCGCTGATGCATGGGCGCAAGATGGTCATCCCCGAGGATGTCCAGGCCGTGGCGCCCTCGATCATGGGTCATCGCCTGGGCTCGTGGGGCGATGCCAACGGCCATGACGGCCTCGCCCAGGCCGGTGAGATCCTCAACTCCGTAACGCTGCCGTGAGCCGCGCCGGCGGTAGGCTCGCTTCGCGCTTATGAAGGTTCGTCCGACCCGTCACGCCACGCTGTTCTTCCTGATCCTCGGGGCGATGTTTCTGGCCTCGATCAATTATCAGTCGAATGCCGCCTGGCTGATGGTCTTCGTGATCTTCACCGCCGGCGTGATGTCGGCGCTGCACGGCCTGCGCAATCTCTGGCCGGTGACCGTCACCGCCGCCGAACCGCCGCTGGTCGAGGCCGGCGATCGTGCGCGTCTCACCGTGACCGTGGCCTCCAGCACCGGACGCGAACTCGAAGCCCTCTTCGTCGAGCTGGCTGACGATCAGCTGCCCGACGATCTCGACGCCGAGCAGCGCCACACCCAGCATCATTGCCTGCTCGTGCCGCACCTCGCGGCGCTTGCTAGCGTGCGCGTCGAGCTGCTCTTGCCATCCTTCCCCCGCGGCGTGCATCGCCTTCGGGCCCTGCGCCTGTCGACGCAGTATCCGCTCGGCCTGTGGCGCATCTTCCGCCAGCACACGATCAGCGTCGAGCTCTTCGTTCATCCCCAGCCTCGCGGCCTGTCGCTGAGCCAGGCGCGGTCTGAGCCGCTTGCCGAGATCGGCACCGCCGACCCTGCCGAGGTCCGTGAATACGAGGACTTTCGTGGCCTCAAGCCCTGGCAGTCCAGCGATTCGCCCCGCCACATCGATTGGAAGGCCGCTGCCCGCAGCACCGGACCGCTGCTGATCAAGGAATGGAGCGGTGGCGGTCACGGCGTGACCTGGCTATCGTGGGCGGCAACCAGCGGCGACGATGAGACCCGCCTATCGCAGCTCGCGAAATGGGTCATCGAGGCCCATCATTTAGAACGGTCCTACGGTCTGCGCTTGCCCGGAACCACCATCGAACCAAGCACCGGCGGCAATCATCATCTCGCCTGCCTGCGGGCCCTCGCCATCTTCCTCGGCGATGCGCGTTCCTCGGCTGCACGCCCGGCGTGGAGCTCGGGGCCGCGTCCGGGCTCGACGGCCAGCGTCACCGGCGTGCACCGTATTCCGCCTGGCATCATGCCGCGAGCGCCACGATCATGACTGCGAGCGCGCGCCAGCCCTGGTGGCGAAGTAAGCCGCCGGTGTCTGCCGCGGAGGCGCCAGCAGGTGGTGTTCCGGCATTTTCGACGATCGCCTGGCTGGCGGCGGGCATGGGGTGGGCGACCCTGCCATTCATCGGTCGCATACCGTGGTGGCTGCTCGCCCTGGTCATCGGCCTGGGCAGTTGGCGCCTGTATCTATCGTGGCATGGCCGGCCATCACCGCGCCCCAGCCTCCGCCTCGCGCTGTCGCTGGGTACCCTCGGCGTGCTGTTGGTGACCGGTAATATCGGCTTCGGGCTCGATGCCGCCGCGCCGCTGTTCGTCGCCTTCCTGTGGATCAAATTATTCGAGCTCGACGGCGAGCACGACGTCTTGATGGCGGCCTTCCTCGGCTTCTTCCTGATCACCGGCATCCTTCTCACCGGCCAGAGCATGGTCCTGACTTTTCAGGCCTTGAGTGCGGCGGTGATGCTGCTGACCGGCATCTGGTGGTACCATTCGCCGTATTTCGGCGGCTCCAATCTCACCCGCGTCGCCACCGGCGCGAGCGCCTTGCCAGTGCCGCTCATCCCCAAGCCGAGCGCCCCGCTGCGCGAGGCCGCGCGGGTCTTCGGCAAGGTGCTGCTGCTGCTGACCCAGGCTCTGCCGTTCGCGCTCTTGTTGTTCCTGTTCACGCCGCGACCGGTGATCCAGCTCTCGATCAATTCGCGCCATGCCAGCGCCGGCATCAGCGATCATCTCGAGCCCGGAAAATTCGCCGTCAACACCAACAATGAGCAGATCGCCTTCCGCGTCGAGTTCCCCAATCACGACATGCCGGACATCGACGACCTCTACTGGCGGGGCGTGGTCTTGTGGCAGACCGATGGCGATGCCTGGCAACGCGGTCCGGAGCCGATGCCCCTGGCGATCGGCTGGGTGACCCAGGCGCAGTCCGAGAACGCTGCCTCCGGACGCTTCAATCGCGAACGCCTGCCGGTCCCCGGAGTGGTCCACGATATTACCCAGCCGGCGAGTCCATTCCCCTGGATCTACACCCTCGACACACCGGTGGCGCAGATCCCCGATGCCCTGCTCTTGCCCGGTTTGATCAGTGAATGGCGCGATGGTCCGACAGGTACGACGACCTATCGGGCGCTCTCCAATCCGGCATTGCGGCCGGCCGACTGGAACTCATTCGAAAACCGCTATGGCCTGCAACTGCCGAGGCAGCTCGACCCGCGCATCACCCAGTTGGCGGGTGAGCTGAGCCGCGACGCGACTACCGTGCCCCAGGTTATCGAGCGTGCGGTACAATGGTTCGTCGATCAGCGTTTCGTCTACACCCTCGAGCCCGGGGAAATGGGTGAGCATGCCACCGCCACCTTCCTCTTCGACAAACGCAAAGGTTTCTGCGGGCACTACGCCGCGGCTTTCTGCACCCTGATGCGCGCCGCTGGCATCCCGGCGCGGGTGGTTCTTGGCTATCGCGGCGGCGAGATCAATTCCCAGGGCGGCTTCCTCCTCGTCCGTCAGAACAACGCCCATGCCTGGGCCGAAGTGTGGACCGGCGATCGGACCACCGGCTGGCAACGCGTCGATCTCACCAATGTCATTCCCACCAGTGATCCGGTCACCGGTCAGGTGACCACGATCACCGCCGCCCAGGCCACCAGTGCCACCGCCCGCGCCCTGCAGCGCGCGCAGCGACCGTGGTTCGAGCAGCTCATCTTCAAGACCCGCGCTACCTATGAATACATTGAGTCGCGCTGGGACCGCTGGGCCGTGGGCTACAACAGCGAGATCCAGGATCAGTTCCTGAGCTTGCTGGGCCTCAGTGAATTCGGTGATTGGGCCCATGTCATCGGACTGGCCAGCGGCGCCTTGGTAATCATCACCGGCATCACCCTGAGCACGTGGCTGGGCCCACGCTTGCGCGCCCGCCTGAATCGTTCGCGGGAAGAGCACGCCTATCGCCAGCTCTTGGCGGCCTGCGCCGGGGCCGGCCAGCCGCGCCTAGCCAGCGAGGGACCCCTGGCGCACGCGCAACGTGTCGTCGGTCGATTTCCGATTGCCGCCGAGGCTCTCGAAGACGGCCTGAAGGCGTGGCTGGACGTCCGCTACAGCGCACCAGGGATCCCTGTCCAGAATGCCAGACAACGACTGCTGAGGGCGGCGAAGGCCGTTCGTCGGGCGGCGAAATTACGCAGAGCGCAGATGGGGAAGGTGGTCAGAGGGCGGGGGGTAGATGTCGGTGACCAGAGACCAGGGGACAGGGACCAGGGGCCAGGGGGCTAGGGGCTAGGGACCAGAGACCAGGGACCAGAGGCCAGGGGCCAGGGGCCAGCGACTAGAGACCAGCGGCCAGGGACCAGGGACCAGGGGCTAGGGACCAGGGACCAGGGGCTAGGGACCAGAGACCAGAGACCAGAGACCAGAGACCAGGGACCAGGGACCAGGGACCAGGGACTAGGGACCAGGGACCAGGGACTAGGGATCAGGGACCAGGGGCTAGGGACCAGCGACCAGAGACCAGCGACCAGAGACCAGCGACCAGAGACCAGCGACCAGAGACCAGTGTTCGAAGCTTGAGGCACCCAAGCTTGAAGCACCGAAGCTCAAGAAGCACCCAGGCTCGACTCTCGACTCTCGACTCTCGACTCTGGTGTACACGGTTGCTGGCGTCCCCGGAGTGGTTGGTGTGCGATCACCCGCTGCAGCGGCGCATCAGGGCGCGCAGCATGTACTGGATTTCCTGGGAGATTCCGACGATCTGAGCGACCTGTCGAGCTTCGAAGATGCCGGCATCGCCGGCGATGAGGGTGAGAGCCTGGGTCTCGGCATTGGAGCCGTTGGCGATTTTGAGGAACCGTACGAAATCACGATCGCTGCCACGTTCGGCACCTTCGGCGATATTGGCGGCAACACTGATGCTGGCGCGACGGATCTGCGAGATGAGGTCACCCTCACCGCGCACCCCGCGTGTAGCGGAAGTAACTTCCAGAACGAGTTTCCGGGCATGATTCCAGACGAGGAGGTTTGAGTAACGCGGCATAGGAGGTGTCCTTTCGCCGCGCCACAACCTGATCGCGCGCAGGGGTCAAGGACGCGCAGCGCCGTGCCTCCGGCACGGGCAGCCTTGACGCCGAGCACGATCAGGATGCTGGCGAGGAGAAGGACACCGGCGGCGTTACGGCAACTCCGTAAACCGAAGTCGAGCTTCGAGCCTCGAGC
>JBILBP010000233.1:0-4564 GCA_044353645.1 Planctomycetota bacterium
GCCAGCGACGGCACAGGCAGCGCCAGCGACGGCACAGGCAGCGCCAGCGACGGCACAGGCAGCGCCAGCGACGGCACAGGCAGCGCCAGCGACGGCACAGGCAGCGCCAGCGACGGCACAGGCAGCGGGCGGGCTCATTTGCCGGCCGCTTCCAATTGGCTGATGGCGGCCTGATAGGACTGGGCCTCGGCTTTCAGCGCCAAGATGGCGATGGCCTGTAGGTCCTTGGCCGAGATCTTGCTCCAACGCAGATAGACGACCCCGCCGGAAGCATCCTTGAGCTCGAGGCCGTTTTCGAGATTGGCGCCGATCAGATCGGGGTCGGTGAAGCCCGCGAGCACGCCGTGAAAACGCACGCCTTGCAGGCTTTCCAATTTATGCCCGAGAACCACGGTCAGTTCCGCCAATCTCTTGGCGGCCTCGTTATAGCCGTCGATCTTGGCCGCCGCCGGCGTGCCCGCGATGGTTTTCCGCTGCGTTTGGCTGAGTGCGTTGAGGCTGCTGAAATTCCACCCCGCCAAGAATTTCCCGGCCTGGGTTGCGACGAGATTGGTGGCATTGATACGCTCGCTTTCCACCGCCTGGATGGCGCGCGCGACCTCCTGTTCCTGAGGGGTATTCAACCACGCCGGCGGTAGCCCTTCACGCAGGGCCTTGAGGGCCGCGAGATCCTTATGACTGGCGAGCAGCTTCACCTGTTCGCCGAGCCAGGCGACATAATCGGCCTTGGCTTTCTCGACGCCGCTGAGGACCTCGGCGAAACGCTCCTTCACCGCCGGATCGTTCTTGCCCTTGAACGCATCCAGACGTTGGGCGGCGAGATCGAAATTATGTTCATCGACCAGCTTATCAGCCTCGGCGTAGACCGCACCGAAGGCTTCCTGGACCTGTTCGACCTGATGCCGCTGGACCAGGGTCTCGATGCGCTCGGCCAACGACGAACGCCTGGCGAGCAGTTGCTCGCTTAGGCCGGAGGTGGGGATATCCGCCAACATCTGACCCAACTCGGGGAATTTGAGCTGATCGGCGGGATGCCCGAGTTCACGATCCAAATCATTCAATTGTCCCGAGACCTTGTTCAGGTCTGGACCGATGACGATCGCCGGCGCGACGCCAGGGGACGTGGATGTGGCGACTTCCTGCGTCGAAGCGACAGCCGGCTCGTTGACGGTATCGACCGGCGACGAACGCAAGGCCATGACCGACACCGCCACCAGAGCCGCGACCAGCGCCAAGGCTCCCCCCACCTGCGGCAGACGGCTCTTGGCAGCGGGAAGATTGACCTCGCCGCTTTCCTCGGGAGTGAAATCGATGGCGTCGACACTGCCCGGCTTCACGCCTTGGGCATAACGCCGCAGCATCACCGTCTCGCTGCCGGCGCGATCCTTCGAAAAACCCTTGCCAGCGAGGATGCGATCGATCTCGGTCTCGATCTCCTTCGCTGACTGATAACGCTCATCGGGATTCTTAGCGAGCAGTTTCTCGACGAGATTGACGACCTCCTGCTGAACCAGCGGATTGAGCGCCTTCAGCGAGGGAATGGGCTCCATGACGTGAGCCTTGAGAATCTCGGAGGGCGTCGAGGCGTGATAGACGGTCTTGCCCGAAAGCAGATGGAAGAGGGTCGCACCGAGGGAATAGAGGTCGACGCGATGATCAACCTTTTTACCCAGGGCCGATTCCGGAGCCATGTAGTGCGGCGTACCCATGATCTTCTTCGGACCGTCTTCGGCGGCGACTTCATCGAAGGTCTTGCTGATGCCGAGGTCGGCGAGCTTCACTACCTCATTCGAGCCGACCATGATGTTATCGGGCTTGATGTCCTGATGGATCAAGCGATGGGCGTGCGCGTAATCAAGAGCCCGCGCTACCTGGCGGGTGATTTCCAGGGCCGGCTCGACCTCCAGCTGGCCGTGCCCGCTGAGCATCTGCATGCAGGTCGGGCCATCGACGTATTCCATCGAAAAAAAGTGGATGTCGTTCTCGGTGCCGACGTCATGCACCTGGATGATGTTCTGATGATTGAGCTTGCCAGCGGCGCGGGCTTCGCCGATGAACTGATCGACCCACTTGCTCTTCTGGCCGTATTTCGGGCTAAGGATCTTCAACGCCACTTCCCGGGCCATGGAACGCTGCTGGGCCTTGTAGACAATGCCCATGCCGCCTTCACCGAGCTTCTCATAGAGCTCGTACTTGACCACCAGATCAGCGAGTTCGACATCACCAGGCTCGCGTACGAAGAGGAATTCGACCTCCCCGACGCGGATGCGATCGCCGAACGACAGTAGACGTTCTTTGACCTTCTTGCCGTTGAGCTCGGTGCCGTTGCGCGACCCCAGATCCACCAAGCTGAAGAGCCGCCCATCGCGACGCACCTGACAATGCGCCCGCGAAGCCATATTATCGATGATCTGCACATCGGCAGTGGATTGACGACCCATCACCGTCAGCTCTTTTACCAGCAGGAACTCGCCGCCGGCGGTGGGTCCGGATTGAGCAACCAATTTAGCCATAAGAAGCAGCGTCCACGGTAAGGGAGTCGTCTAACGAGGGGAAGAGCCTAGCTTGCAAACTCGCCACGGCAAACCGCACCCCTTGTCGTCGCTCTGATAGCTCGAGCCCGCAGACGAGGTACGAGCCGCAGCGTTGAGTGGCATGCACACCTGGGTAGGGTCCGTCCATGTCCATTGCTCCGTCCTGCGATCTCGTGGTGCTCACCGGTGAGACCTCGGGCGATGCGTACGGTGCCGCGATCCTCGAGGCCCTTCGCGTTACCCATCCCGATCTCGTGTGCGCAGCGATGGGCGGCGAGCATCTGCGTGCAGCCGGCGCCGAGATCGAGCAGCCGATCGACGGGCTCGCGGTCATGGGCCTCGCCCCGGTGCTCGCCCGGCTTCCCGAGTTCATCCGCCTAGGCCTACGCCTCGAGCGCATGATCCGCTCGCGACGACCGAAGGTCATCCTGACCATCGACTACCCCGGGCTGAACATGAGACTACTGCGTAAGTTGCAGGATCTGCGCCACGAGGGCACGCGCTTCGTGCACCTCGTCGCCCCGCAGGTTTGGGCGTGGAAACCGCGCCGCGCCAAGGCCATCGCCGCCACCGTCGACCATCTGCTGTGCTTCTTCCCCTTCGAGCCGCCGCTCTTTAACCGCTATGCCCATCGTTATCCGGCCTTCCGGGCCGAGTTCGTCGGCCATCCGCTGGTCGACCTGGTGCACCAGATCGACACCACCGATCTCGACCGCGATCAGGGTTGGAACGCTGCCGATCCGGTGCTGTTGCTGGCTCCCGGCAGCCGCCAGCGGGAGGTCGCCAAGCTCCTGAGCATCTTCCATCAGGCCGCCGAGATCGCCCTGCCGACGCTCGAACGTCTCAGCGGCCGTACCGTCCAGGTCGTCGTCGCCCGGGTCCCCGAGTTTCCCTTGGACCTCTATCGCAAGGCAACGCATTTCAGCCTCATCGAAGGCAGCTATCGGGCTTTGTGCGCACGTGCACGCTGCGGCCTCATCGCCTCGGGGACCGCGACCTTAGAGGCCGCCCTCGCCGGCTTGCCGCATGTCATCGCTTATCACACCGATCGTCTGACGGCAGCGGTGGCGCGGCATGTCCTGCTCACCAAGCATGTCGGCCTGCCCAATATCGTCGCCGACGCGCGCATCCTGCCGGAGGTCCTCCAGGATCAGCTGACACCACAGCGCCTCGCCCAGCACCTCATGCAACAATGGGCCGAGGGCGCGGTGCGCGCGGCGGTGCGTAACGGCCTGACCATGACCCGCGAGCGCCTCGGAGCCGGAGGCGCGATCGCCCGCATCACCCAGGCCCTGAACCTCGAACTCGACCTCGGCACCCGCCGCCAGACGCACGACCTACGCTCAGCAACGGAGATGATGTGATCCTTTCAATGACCGGCTTCGGTGCCGGGCGGGCCGCCGATCCACGCGGTGAGGTGCGGGTGGTGATCAGCTCCGTCAATCATCGCGGCTGGCAGCTGCAACTGCGCAGCGAACTCAATGACGTGACCCTTGAAGACGAATTAAAGACCCAGCTGCGTACGGCCCTGGTACGCGGCTCGGTGAGCGTGCAGATCACGGTGTTCACCGCCAACGGCCAGGGCTACACGACCATCGACACGGCAGGGGTCACCGCCGCCTGGCAGGAGCTCGCCGAGCTCGCCCGCACACTCGCGGCGCCGGTTCCGGCCATCGAGCACGTCGCTCGCCTCCTACCCGCGCGCAGCGCAAGTATCGTCTGGGGCGACCTGGTGCGGCCGGCGCTGGGCGATGCCCTGGCTGATCTGCAGCGCGTCCGCGCCAGCGAAGGCGCGGCGCTGATGAAGGCCCTCACCCAGTACGCGACGCAGTTGCGCAGCCTGCACCAGCGCCTGCAGGTCCGCGCCGCCGAGCGCATGCCCGCGTACCGCGAGCAGCTGCTAAAACGGCTCAGCGAGGTCCTCGCCGGCCAGGCCCTGGTGACCCCCGAACACCTCGTACGCGAACTCGCCATCCATGCCGAGCGCATCGATATCAGCGAGGAACTGGTGCGCCTGGGCGCGCACCTCG
>JBILBP010000417.1:0-6373 GCA_044353645.1 Planctomycetota bacterium
GTGCCGCAAGAGCTGTTCGCACCGCCGACTGGATGAGATCACCCATGGAGACATGCGCCGAGTGGGCCCGGCTACGCAACTGAGCGTAGAGGGTATCATCGAGGGTAATGGAAGTGCGCATGGGAGACAGTTTGCCGGTGCGGCAAGCGGGGTCAAGTGCGCTGGTGTTACGGTGAATGTATGTCTGTTTTCTTTAGGGTATGCGACTGGCTAACCGTCTTTGAACCATTCTGCAATTATCTCCTGACATTCTGGAAATGATTGCTGAAAATCGGAATTTTAGGCTATCGATCCCTACATCTTGCTCAGGAAAAAGCCGAGCCGTAGTTTCCATATTGCCAGGCTGGAGCTATTCGTTCCGCGGACATGCGGCAATATACAGCCTGATTCGGATGTTTATTTAACAGTGACGTTTGAGGATGGCACATGCGGGGGTCCGGGTCATTCGGCATGGCGGATGCATTTATTATGGGCCATGCACTTCATGAACTTCGACGCATCAGGGTCCCGCCTTGCGCAAGCGCAACTCCGGCGAAGAAGGTTTCGAGATGCATCCCAGACAGCGAAAAACCAGGATCCCCGTTGTCTCGCGCACCGTCCTCTCTAGCCTCTCGACCCCATGTCTCACGGCTCCTCGCGTCTGGTTCAGCTTGGCCTCCTTGCCAAGCGACTGCCCCAGGACCTGTGGTCCCACCGGGATCTGATCCGCCAGTTCACCCGTCGCGAAATAGAGGGGCGCTATAAAGGCAGCTACCTCGGCCTGTTATGGTCGTTTATCACGCCCCTGGTAATGCTCCTGGTGTACACCTTTGTCTTCGGGGTGGTATTCAAGGCCCGCTGGCCCCATGAGCGCGGCGGCGAGAGCCTAGCAGAATTCGCCCTCGTGATGTTTTCGGGCCAATTGGCCTTCCAGGCCTTCGCCGAACCCGTGGGCCGTGCCGCCGGCCTGATCGTCGGGGTGCCGAACTTCGTCAAAAAAGTGGTCTTCCCCCTTCAGATCCTGCCCCTGGCCGTGGTCGGCGCCGCACTCTACCACGTTGCGATCGGCCTATTCATCACCCTTGGCGCTTCCCTGTTGGTCTATGGTGGTATCCCCTGGACCTGCGTCCTCGTGCCGCTGTCTCTGCTCCCGCTCGCTCTATTGGGCCTCGGCATCACTTGGCTGATCGCCTCGCTGGGGGTCTACCTCCGGGACATCGGGTACCTAGTCGGCGTGGTGCTTCAGGTGCTGAATTTTGCCACCCCGATTTTCTACCCTCTAAGTGCTATCCCCGAGGCCTACCGTGGTTGGATGATGCTGAATCCCCTGACCCCCATGGTCGACCTCGTGCGAAGCCACATTATCGTCGGCGCCGTTGGTGATCCGGTGATGTGGATGACAACCTATGGCTATGGCCTGGGGGCTGCGCTTTTGGGGTACCTGTGGTTCATGATTACGCGTAAGGGATTTGCCGATGTCCTCTGAACGGAACATCGTTGGACCGTGCCCATCATACTCGCACGCTGTCCTGCAGGCAAAGAGCTGGCGGATCGATGATACTCTGATGGCTACTACGCGCAGCCTGGTCAAATCGCATCCATGGAGCAATATCGGTGCAAAGCCCTGGGCACAACGGTTGTCCATATCCAACTTTGACCGGACCCTGGTGGCAACAGCATGAGTGACGACATCGCCATCCGGGTGGAAAATCTCGGCAAGATGTACCGTATCTATGATCGGCCACAGGATCGATTGAAGCAACTGTTGTGGGGACGGCATCGTGACCATGGATATGGGCGAGAATTCTGGGCGCTACGCGATTTCTCCTGTACGGTTCGTAAGGGAGAAATGTTGGGTATTCTTGGACGCAACGGCAGCGGCAAAAGCACCTTGCTGCAAATGGTGGCTGGCACTTTGGAGCCTACAACCGGCGCGGTAAGCAAGCATGGAAGGGTCTCGGCTTTGCTCGAATTGGGGAGCGGATTCAACCCCGAATATTCGGGACGTGAAAATATCTTCATAGCTGGTGCAATCCTCGGCATCAGCGCACATGAGATGAAGCAACGTTACGATAGGATCGTCGATTTTGCCGAAATCGGTCAGTTCATCGATCAACCGGTAAAAACCTATTCAAGTGGAATGACGGTACGACTGGCTTTCGCCGTGAACGCAAGTGTGGACCCGGAAATCCTGATCGTTGACGAGGCCTTGGCGGTTGGCGACGCCGTATTTGTCGCTAAGTGCTTTCAACGGTTTCACGAGATGCGCGCGCGCGGCACAACGGTTATCCTGGTAACTCACGATGTGGCGACAGTAATTCAGCTTTGCGACCGGGCACTGGTTCTCCATCAGGGTCAGCAAGTCGCATCCGGCAGTCCAAAGACGATGGCGGATGAATACCGGCGGTTTTGTAGCGGAGATCTAGGGCGAGCGGCGCCGCCAGCTATTTTTCCACAAGCAGGGAATGACGGACGTGAGGAATGGTGCGAAGCCTCGTCAACGCGGGATGAATATGGAGATGGCGGGGCAAAAATAGTTGCATTCGCAATACGAGACAGCGTCGGAAACCCCACTACAAAGCTCCTGTCGGGTCAGGAATGCACGCTCCACATGCGCATCGTATTCCATTCCCCCTGCATCGCGCCGATAGCGGCATGGGGCATTCGGGATATGAACGGGAATGATCTTTGCGGAACGAACACAATGTTTGAGAAAATTCCCTTCGAGCAGGTGACGGCAGGGGAGGCAGTCGATGTGAAATTCAGATTTCGTTTCCCGCTACAGAGCGGCGTCTACCATCTCTGCTTAGCCTGCACTGAAGTGCAAGACAACGGACTGCGTGTCCTTCATCGAATGTACGACGCATGTGTCATAGAGGCTCACGCAACAAAGCAGTTTGTCGGTCACTTTTCCCTGGACTGCGAAACACAACTTTTGCGAATCGAGTCACCATGAAGATTGCCGCATTTCTGCCAGTCAAGGGTAGCAGCGACCGTATTCCCAATAAGAACACGGCCCTGCTCGATGGCAAACCGCTCTTTCTTCATACGCTTGAGAAATTGCTGCGGTGTCCATTCATCAATGAGGTCTGGTTGGATACCGAATCCGACGATCTCCGAGCCCTCGCAGATGGACTTGACTGTCGTCATCTCAATCGGGATCCAAGACTCGCTGCAAATAGTACCGACGGCCACGCCCTCTATCTCAACGAAGTCGAACATACGGACGCGGATATCATCGTGCAGATCCTCTGCACCAGCCCCTTCATCTTGCCTGAGACTATACAGAAGGGGGTCGAAGTCCTCAAAAACGATCCTTCCTACGATTCAGTCGTGCTCGTGCGGCGTGAGAAACAATATCGCTGGGGCGATGACGGCCCCCTGTACGGTCTAGGCCGCATCCCCAACAGCGTCGATCTGCCCCACACGACTATAGAAACCATGGGCATGTATATGACGCGGCGAGAAACGGCGTTGCGCTTGCGGCGGCGCTTTGGGGAGCGCCCGTACTTGCTCGAAGCCGAACCCGAGGAAGCAGTTGACGTCAACTTTCCCGCGGACTTCCGCCTTGCTCAGCACATTGCCGCAGGCCGACGCGAACGCGAACGCAACCATTTCCGCCTGATGCAGAGGCATCTCTCCAGCCCGATTCTATCCGACATCCTCGACGACTTCGGTATTGTATCAATTATCCGAGGACTCACTCCCAATCTCCCTCAAACACGGCTCTTGGGTCGTGCGTCGACGCTGCATCTGCGACCCTTGGCTGACAACGAACCATTCGAGGGAATCTATGCCGCGCTCGCCTCGTATGATCGGATCGTACCGGGAGACCTGATCATGGTTCAGAATGAACTACCGGACTTCGCCTACTTTGGCGAGATCAATGCCAATTTGGCGATTCGTTCCGGAGCTGTCGGAGCCGTCATCGGCGGGATGACTCGTGACACGCACGCGACCATGAATCTCGGGTTTCCGACATTCGCCACAGGACACAATTGCAGCGACGTACGGCGCCGAGCCACTCTCCAGAGTATTGGCAAGCCTATCCGCATAAATGGTATCCTCATACGGCAAGGCGATCTCATCTTTGCTGATGCCGAAGGAGTAGTGGTCATACCCATGGAGCATGAAAGCAAGGTTATGTCCCGAGCTCTTGAGGTCATGACCACCGAACGGAAGATCCTTACAGAAATCCTCCGGGACGCCGAATGCAACTCGTTACTTAGTAAATTCGGGGGATTCTGATGCCGGATGGTGATGAAATCTGCCAGCCCTGCGTCTTCGTCTCCTGCTTCAATTTGGGGGACTTCGAGGTGCGGGGTCTGCTGCAGCTCCAGGCGAACCTGAAGCAGCGCGGCGTTCACTGTGTGCTTCTGACCCATTTACATCGGGACCAGCAGCCTCAGGCACTTCGTAATATTCCCTGGGTGTACCAAGAGCATTCCCTCCTGGATTTCCCGTCGACTTCATCATCGGGAAGATCTACTGACTCATTCGACGTCTGGCTCGCTCGGAGATCCGCTGTCTGGCATGCGGCCAGCGAGGAGGCTCATCTCCCCCTGATCGATCGTTCCCTTGCGGCAATTCCTGCATGTCGCAGCAAGGCACGCGACTGCTTCTCGCGGCATGCACCCATCAGTTTCCTCGCGTGGTGCGGTGCCTCCTATCCCGTCTCGATGATCTGGCAGGAGGAGGCTCGGAGGGCGGGCATTCCCACATTCTCCTTCGAACGCGGATTTCTGCCCGGAACCTGGATGGTCGATGCAATCGGCATGGGTTTTTCAAGCGATGCCAACCGTCTTCCGTCCTTGCACGCCCTCATTGTTGCCAATCACTCCGAGGGGAATTTCCACCGCTATTTGGCTTGGTATCTGGCCCAAAAACCCAGTAAATACCCAGCGACGCTTCCCAGCAAAATTAACGTTTTTTGGGATGGGAAGCCGCAGCGTCGGATCGTCTATTTCGGACAGCTGGATGCTGCGGGGCTACTTCCAGGGGACACTCCTGGAGAATTTATGAATTCACCGGGTTATCGGGACGCACGGCAGGCGCTCATGGCACTGAGTTCCGCCTGCTCCCAATTGCCTTCCTGCGAATTGTTCTTCCGGCCGCATCCGTTAGCAACCCGCGATCTGGTCCTGGCTGCGGAGCTGGGCATCCCCCTGGTTACGGAAGGAAGCTCACGCGATGTGATCGAACGCAGTGCGGTTGTAGTATGTGGACTCAGTACCGTCCAATTTGAGGCCGTCCTCCTGCAACGGCCCGTCGTCCTGCTCGCAAATAGCGCCCTAGCCGGATGCGATGCAGCCTATGACGCGCGCCAGCCCGAGCGTCTTGCGGATGCTATCAGACAGGCGCTGGAGGGGGTTGATGCAGAACTGCGAATGCGATGCGGCCGAGAACTTATCGACGCATGGCTTTCACACTACCTCTACTCCACTGCACCAGAGGTTCCCGCCTGCAGCTTGGATCGCCTAGCTGAGTCCTTGGCTCAGGGAGCTCCGGTCAGGACACGCATGGAGACGGCTAAAATGCAGGGAGCCGAAGTTCCTTTGCCTTCGGCCCTGACTGTCCCTCAAATCCCTAGTGCTTCAACAGGCACCGTCCAGATCTTCTTTGGTGACAATCAAGGAATCTATGTCGAGGAACACTCCTTGCGTTTCCCGGCGCCAGAGCTGGGCGTCTGTACGATCATAGACGCCATGGTGCCCCCGGGCACCCGTTACGTCCGTCTTGATCCGATCTGCTCCCAAGGGGTCGTATGCATCCGTTACATTCATCTGTCTGGTGGATTAAGATCGCCCTCTCAGCTTCTGTGCGCCACCAATGGATTTGCTGGGGCCCGCCTGGAATCGGAGGGCATAGCCGCCGTCATGGGAGATGCGCTCTATGTCGTTGCACGTGATGATGATTGTCGAATCGATCTCACAGCCGCTTGCGCATCAATAGCGGACTTACAACGAGTAACCGTCTGTCTTTCAATCGAATCCTTGAATCCGAGCATTATAATTGAACTTGAAGCTTTTTTGAGCCAGACTAGTGCGATCACTTTATTGAGTCAGGCCTTCCATTCTCCACTCCAATACCTGTCCGACGCCTCTCCAGCAGCCCAAGAAGATAAGGCCGAAATGAATCTCTCGCCCGCATCGACAATAAGATCTCCGCAGGGCGGCACCCAGACACTGCAAGCGTCAATACAGCAGATAGCTTCCGTTATAGCATACAATGAACGCGCGTCAGCTGACCATATGACTGCGATCCGTTCGCTGTTCGGCGGGATCATTGAGGAAAATACCCGCGTTGCGCAAGAATTGCAAGCTCTGCGCGATGTTCTGGCCCCCATCCCTCAATCGACGATCCAATGTCTAGAGGATATAAAATCAAACCTGTT